>CATZDY010000005.1 GCA_958417755.1 uncultured Peptococcaceae bacterium | reverse complement strand
ATCCACCAAGGTCACATTGGCTGTGACAGTCAAGGGCACGGGATCCGGGGGAATGACGGACAGCAGGGTGTTGATTTGGGCCAAGGCAGCCAAGGGGTCATCCGGCCGCATGATATGCTGGTAAACAGCCTGGCAAAGGGCCTCATGGGCCGGCTCTCCGTTGGCATCTGTCAATACAATGGTGACCAGGCCAGTGTCATCTGTAGCTGGGATGATCACCGCTGCCCCCACCCCGGGCACTTCCAGGGCCCAGCGCCGAAAATCTGCCATGCTGTTCACAAAGGAAATATCCCGGCTGGTATCATTCTCGGCAATGCGGAGGCGAAAGCTTTCATCTGTCTCTTCTTCTGTGCCCCCAGTGGCTGGCTGGGGGTTTATGATATTGGTCACCCCAGCCAAGGGGGTGGCCATGACCCCAATGGTCTGGGCAGGCACATTGCCGATTTTCCCAGGGTTTAAAGCCTGGGCCTCAGCTATAATCACCCCGGTTTCTGGCACCAAGGCCGGGGCAAGGAGAAAAAAACCTTGGCCCGGTTGGTCCCCTGCTGCCTTGGTGGAACATACAAAGCCCTGGGGCAACACAAGGCCCGGCTGGCCTTGGATTTGCAGCTGCACCCGGGCCGCGGTGGCAGCCTTGCGGACCATGCCCCGGGTTTGGCCGTGCAAATCCAGCCAAGAACCGTAAGCATACTGGGGAAACATGATCTGCAAGACCTGGATAAATTTATATTGCAGGGTCTCAGCCTGTTCCAAGGCCACGGGCATGAGCAAATCCCAGGTAAAACCTGCTTCCATTTGCTCCAAGTCCGGGGGCAAATGGCTCATCATGCGTTGCAGAATGCTTAGGGCATCCTGGTCTTGTAAAAAATCTGGAGGCGAAAATGCCATGGACCTCACCTCAACCTTTCTAAAAAACCCTGCCAGAAAAATCCAGGCAAGGTTGTAGGATAACCAGGCTTTGGCACCTGAAAAGAATAGGTGCTAAAGCCCGGCTCTATAGGCTTGCTTTGTTCAACGAAGCTGGATCCCAAAGGACTCTTTCTGGGGCACTTGCTTTTCCTTGGCCCAGAAAGAGCAGTACAGCTGGTCTCCCTGCCAGGCAAAGGCAAAGCCTCCCACAGCCTCGGTCCGGGGATTGGCCAGCAAGGCCTGGGTGATGGTTCTGGTAAGCAGGGATTCCACCACCTTGGGATCCTTTTCGTGTAATACATCATCAATGCCAATGGCCTGGCCGTAGGCCAGGCAGGTGCTGCGCTTGGTCAAAAGGGTTTTGAGACACCACTGTTGCCAAGAGGCATGGGCATCTGCCCGCTGCAAACGGCCGCTGCCGTCCAGCACAAAATCACCCCGGGCAAAGTCAAACAACAGATCTTTGCCCCCAGGGTAGGGTCCTTCCCCATAGTCCTGCCCCTGGGGGGGCAGGGCAAAGGAGGGATACAATGTGGGCATAGCTGCACCTCCTTGTCTTAGGGCTGGTTTTGGGGAGTTTTGGTTGCCTGTCTTGGGAAGTTCATTCCCGGCCTTTGGCCACTTTGCACAACACCACCGCATCCTTGTGGTCATTGACCCAAGCCACCAAAACCTTATCCCCGGTTTTTAAAGCTGCCTTGGGCTCCAGGCGCACCTGTTCTATGTCCTTGGCTTGCAGGCTTAAGCTACAGGAATGGCTTTTGGAATCAGGCAAAGGCCTGCCGTCTTCATCCACTGGATGGGTGATGCTTCCCTGGTAGCGCACCCCGGGCAAATGCAGGGTAGCCCAGGTGTCAAATACATAGTATTCTCCAGGGGGCAAAACCTCCTGGCAACGGTCTAAGGCCAGGCCTTTGTTGCCCTGGATTTCCCCCAGCTCCAACACTGGCCGGGGCTGGGTTTGTTTCATGCGTTCATCCAAGAGCAAGGCCAAGGCCACTGCATGATCATAGGGCAAGGTCTTCCACCTCCATCTGCATGGTGCCTCTTTTCAGATCATGGCGGATGCCAGTGACCACGAAATAGCCCAAAATGGTTCCCCCGGCAATGTGCACCTGATCTCCTTTGCGCACACAGGGCAAATCTGCGGCCAGGATTTTGCGGGTTTTTTGGGGCTGGCCTTCTTTTTTTAGGATTTCCTGGGCTGCTTGGTTGGCAGCTTCCAGGCTATCGTGTTGGCCGCTATAGACCAGCTTTTGGAAGGTGCCAAAGGAGGTGTTGCCATCCATTTGGGTCAATACCTTGGCCCGGGCGTCCTCCCGCTGGGCCCCCACTACCTGCACCCGGGTTACCAGTTTTTCGATGTTCCAATCCTCTTCTGCTGATACGCCCCCGTTATCCGCCCCAAAGTGGTAGATCACCTGGTTTTGTCCTGCTGGCAGGACCTCCAGCTTTCCCTGGGTGCTGCGCAAAAACCAGCGGCCACTGCCATGGTCCTGGGCTTCGGTGAGCACGCTATGGAGCATTTGGGCCACTGTGCAGCCCCGGAACATTTGTTTGGATAAAGGGGTATTGGGCCCAGCCACTTGGCCCAGGGGAATGCCCCAGTCCTGGGCTAAATCCAAGATCACGGCCTTGGCTGTGGTGCCGCCGGGATAAAAGCGGTCATCTTCACTTTTGAACAGGGTTATGAGCTGATCATAGGCCAAGAGGGTGCTGGCCCCCAAACCGTCATTGCGGTAATTCCAGCGCATCACCCGGCCGGTGAATACCTCTTTCCAGCCCAAGCCCCAGTGGGCCAACAGGGTAAGGGGGGCATTTAACGGGGTCAATTCGTGGACATAGCCCCCTTGGGGCAAAGGTTGGTTGTGCAGCTGCACTTCCAACCGGGCGGCCAATTCGCCGTCATTTTCTTCCCAGCTGGCCTGGCGGATAAAATCCGTCAGGAACACCCGTTCCCCGGAGGGGGTGGTGACCAATAGGGCGTATTGTACATTGGCTGCATCAAGCAAGGAGCAGCCCTCCTTTCCTGCAATCAAGGGAAGTCTCCCCCATGGGTTTAATGGGAAAGCAGGGTCCCTTTTAAAGCAAAACCCAGGCCTAGGGACTTAAAAAAGCAACCAGGAATTTTGTCTGGCTGCTCCTTTTGCCCCAAGGCCAGGGGAAGTTTTAAGCTTGCGATCCTGGCAACAGCAACACTTGCCCCACTTGAATGACATCCGGGTTGGGGCCAATGATCTCAGCATTGAGGTCATAAATTTCCCTGTACCGGCTGCCTGCACCCAAATACTGTTGGGCGATTTTCCAAAGGCTATCCCCCTTTTGCACGGTATGGCTGGGGGGAGAGGCTGGGGCAGGGCGGTTGGCCAGGGGCACCACTTGCTTGTTCCCTTGGGGCTGGGCAATCCCCTGTTGGGCCTTCCACTCCTGATCTGTGAGAATGGTCACAGCCAGGGCTTCCACCAGCTCCAGCTGATACCGGGCATCTCCGTGGCCCCCGCCCCAGGTATGCACAAAGTTTTGGATATACACATCATGGTTTATGGGGGTATCTGTGACCACAAAATTCAGCTTTGTGCCTGCATTGCGCCACCAGGACAAAAGTCCGGCAATGACCTGGGGGTCTGTATAATCCTTGACCAACACGCTGTCCCGGCGCACTGGCCCGGGAAACAAACCTTCAAAGGAAAATACAGTGGGTTCCCGCCCCTTGGGCAAGATGATTTTGCCCAGATTCATGCTGTCAAAGGTAAGGGTCCGGGCAGCAGTCTTACAAGTCACTTGCTCCGGGTTCACGGGAAAATGAAAGCGTTGGAACTGGAAATTCCCTTTGTCTTCAATCAAATAAAAATCCATGGGCCCGCCCCCTTTTTGCATTCATTGTTCATCAGCTGTTTTTTCTTATTGCTCTTGCGAAAGCCCCAGCCCTATCCTGGGGCTGGGGGTCTTTCTTTTATACCAAGGTAGGAATGTTGTGAAAGGCTTCCCGCAATTGCTCATACACTTGCTGGGCAATGTCCTGGCTGGCCTGCTCCAAATCATCTTGCCTTTGGATAACCAGGTTGCCAATCATACCCTTGAAATCCAGTTGCAAGGTCAAAGGAGCAGCCAGGGCTGGATCCTGGGTTTCCCCTGCCCAGGAATAGGCTGGGGTAAGCAGGCTGTCCCGGCCCTGGCCTGTTGCCTCATCCTCTGGCCCGGACCAAGGCACTGCCCCTGGGGAGCCCAGGTTTTTCAAGGCTTCTAAAAGACCCCCCAGAAGACCCTGTTCCCAAAGGGGCGCATCCAAGGAAACCCTGGGGGACCAATCCCCTCTAACAAACCCCAAACCAGGGGCCAGGGGTTCTTGCCGGGAAACCAAAGCCTCCGGGATTCCTAGGCCAACATAGATCCTCCCCCCAGGGGAAGTTCCTTTTGCCCAGGAGCTCTGGGATACCCCCACCTGTTCTTGGGTTTCCGGAACATAGGCAGATAAAACCATGGTTTTTACCCCCTGTTCCAGGGGCAAGAGGCCCTCATTCCAGTTCATTTGCCAGGATCTATTTTTCCCCCAGGTATTTGGGAGCTGCGGAGAAAGCACCGGGGCTTGCTGGCTGTAGAAATCTTCCCCCACCCAACGTCTGGGCTGGGCCAGGTGCCCCTCAAAGGGTTGTTTTTGCAAACAATCTCCAGGGAGCAAACCCTGGGTTAGGGAAGCAAGAACCACTGCTCCTGCCCCCTGTGTTTCCCTGGGCATCTGCTTTTCCCAAGTGCTCTGCTTTTGTTGGATTGCTTCCAGCAAAGGTTCAGCGAGGAACCAAGACTGCCCCTTGGCCCCTTGGATTTTCTCCATTTGGCGTTCCTCTTGGTTTTTATACGTGTTTTCTTTTTCCAGAGAAAGCACATACGGCAATTGCCCGCCCAGAGGATCGGTGCATGATTGGGCCAGGGAAGCAAGGACCACTGGCCCTGTCCTCTGTGCTTCCCTGGGCATCTGCTTTTCCCAGGTGCTCTGCTTTTGTTGGATTGTTTCCAGCATAGATGCAGCTAGGCTTGGGGATGAAAAAGCAGCCCTTGGCGCCAGGGATGCTTCCTGGGCTAGGGCGTACATCTGTTCCCCCTGGGAGCTTGTTTTTTCTCCCAAAACAAAATCAAGACCCATGTTCTTTGTATCCACTATACTTTGCAGGGAGAACTGATTTTCTCCCTGCAATTCTTGTTTGGGATCCTTGCTCCAGTCCCTTAGTCTTTCCACCTCAGTGATTACCCAAGGTTTTCCCTCCTGGTTCGGAGGAGTAAAGCCACTGGTAGTATGTGTATCAGAAACGCCGGGTCCAGGGCCCCCGGAAGGACCCCCACTGCCTCCAAGCAGGGGTGGCCATGCAATGGGGGTTTGCCGCAGGCCTTGGTTGAAATTAGCCATGAGATTGCGGCCCCAAGAGGTGGCCCGGTTCACCAAGGAACGGAAGGGTTCATAGACCACTGTATCCAACCAGCTGGTCAGGCCCAAATCCACTTGGTCCCGGCCATTGATAAAGTTTTGCACCAGATTGCGGCCCCAGGACTGGGCCCGGTTTACAATGCCCCGGAAGGGTTCGTACACCTCTTGGTTCAAATAACCGGTCATATCCAGTCCCAAAGCCCCGCCTTGCCCGCCAGCTCCCTGGGGCTGGCCTTGGAGATGTTGTAACGGGATGACTTGTTCTTCCCATTGGGCCATGAGTTTTTGTACATCCTGCAATTGAAAATCATCCCCCAAATACAGGGCCAACCAGCTGTAATCATCAGCTGTCTGTATTGTTTGCTGCTCTTTTTGCAGCTGTTCGGTAGTCCCTTTTATCGTGAGTTCATTGGTGGCCATTTGTGATCCCAACTGACCTGCTTGGGCAGTAGCAGGAGCTTTTTTCTCAACTTCATCCAGAGGTTCTCCTTTAACTTTTTTCCAAAACCACTCTTGGGAAGCTCTTCCGTTGAGATAAAACAAAAGATTAGACCACCAGCCCTTTTCCTTTGCTTCTGCCGCTCTTTTTTGTTCAAAAGCACTATAATCCTGGATCCATTGGTCAAACTTATGGCCTACCCATTCGCCTAAAATCCCTTTTCCAAATTTATCACCAATTTCATAACCCTTTTGGGATAAAACCCCTGGGGATTCCGGAGGGGGTTGGGTTTTTCTTTGTTCCGCATAAGCCTGGTATTCCCGATACCAATCCACAGACTTGCCCCCCAGATTTTCCCCAATGACATTTCCTTCATAGCCCAGATAAGTGCTTAACCCAAATCCTACAAAGGGGGCTATTACCGGCGCTCCTGCTGCTGCAACGAGAAGAGCAGCAAGCATTCCAAGACCTTCACCTGCCGCACTACCAAGCAAACCTCCCACTTGAACCCCGATTTCTCTGTTTTTGTCTTCTGCCTGGGAAACCTCATAAATCCCTGAGGCCAATGTTAAGGGGAAAACCACTTTTCCCAGCACTTTTCCTGCAAGACCAAGGTTTCTACGCCAATTGGGTAGGGGAGGTTGGCCCCCTTCTCCGGTTTGCGGCCAAATATCCAAGGGAATTAAATCCATGATACCTCCTAAGAAAGAAAACACATCTGTGGAAAGACCAACCATCTGCATGAATTTATCCATCAACAGATTCCCCAAAGAAGTACTAGCCCCTGGAATATTACTTTCCTTAGAGGTGTTTTCTCCCGGCAGCCGCAAAAGCAACAAAACCCCTTTGCTTGCAGTTTCACTGTTTGCCTGCCCTGGAGTCCGGGGAAGCATAATCTGCCCTAACTTCTGGCCTTCATCATGACTTATAGCATCCCTAGCCACAAAGACCCTAGGCCACAACCCTGGCTCTTTTCTGCTTTCCAAAGCCTTGCGGATGAGCTGCAATTCTTGCAACCCCAACAGCAAGATCAAACGCAGGAATTGCCCCCAGGGGGATCTTTCCTGCCCTGCTCCTACGCCAAGGGTTTCCTTTTTCCCCAGGACTGGAGCCTTGGAAAGTGCTTCAACACCCCAAGGGATCGGGCTTGGGGAAAAGGGTTTCCCAGCAGCCATGGGCCCTAAGAATGGCCCCAAGGGAAGATTTAGGAAAGCCCCTGCTCGGGCTTGCCTAGTCTGTCTTTGCCCAGCCAAGGAAAAGGCGCCTGTTCCTCCTGGGAGAGAGGACAGACGCCCAGAATTTCTTTGTCCCTGTTTTTGGCGGGGCTTTAAGGGGCTAAACCGGGATTGGGCCGGCAAAGTCCGAACCTCTGTTCCCAAAGCCCCAAAAGCCCTTGGGCCCTGGAATAGTTGGGCACCATAACTTTCGTTTTCTTGGCCCAGGCGGACGGGAATGGTCCAAACCTTGGCAGTCAATTGACGCAAGGCAGCCCCCAGGTCTTGGATTTTACCAACCGCTTGCTCCATCCCCCACATCCAAAACCAAATGGTTTCCTTGCTAACAGCCTTTGGGCGGGAATCCTTGGCCAGGGGCCAAGTTCCTCTGCCAGGACTTAAGGGATTTGCCGGGGCCTGGCCTCTGGTTTGGCTGCTCCCAGGGACATATCCTCGGACGCCGGAACACTGGCCCCCTCTCCCGGAGCCAATCCCTTCCCTGCCCCCAGGTCGTAGACCGTCCCGGAGGGACAAAGCATTGGCTCCCCGGGAACTGCCCCCCCAATCCGGGCTTTGCAAGGGCCTGGGCCTATCCGGCCATGCTGTATGAGAGGCCAAAGGGATATCCCTAAGGCCTTTTTCCGGCCAACCCAATGCTTTGTTGACAAGAAAAGACCTCAAAGCTACATCTCGAGAATAACCAAAAGCCTGGCCAAAGCCTGTTGTTGCGGGCAGCTTCCCCAAAGGTCTGGTTTCTCTTCGCTCTTTTTCCCTGGATAATCCCTTTGTAGCCACCAAGGCTTTGGTCCGCTGTTTGAGAAGCCCCAGGGGACTGTATCCCTTGTCCATCCGGGGGGACACCGGGCTCCTTTGGGACAAGGGCATCCTCCTTGGTTTGGGGGCCAAGGATGTTCCAGAAGATTGGGGGAACATCTGTTCCATCTTTTGATTTGTAGCCAAGGTCACCAACACTTGGGCGGTGATTTGCAAGGCCTTGTTATCTCCCCGGAGACTTTGGTCTGCAAAATCTTCCTCCTGGGTCCAAGGCTCCTGGGCTGGGGCCAAGGGAAAAGCCGGAGGCTGGGTGTTTTGAAGCCCCAGCTTCCAGCCTTTTTCTAAAACCTGGCACAAACTTTTTCGGATTTGGCCCTGGAGCAAAGGCCCTAGGTTCCGCAGCAATTGGGCTTGGCTTTCTTTGTTCTTCTTGACCGCTTGTTGCCGGAAGAAAGAAAGGCGAGGGCTACCCTTGGTAGGGGTATTTTGCGCTGCCCTTTTTACGGGCTGGGCCAAGGTTTTTTTTCTTTGCTTGTCATCTACCACCAATTCTCGCCTCCTGTTCTGTCCAGTTCTTTTTGCGTTCTTCCCGCTCTTCCAATTCTGCTAAAAGGGTGCCAAGCATGAATTGCCTCACTTTATAGGGTTTGGCGTAAAACTCATCCGGGGTTTTGCCGGTGAGCAAAAACAGCTGGGCCAACAAAAAGGTAGCCTGCCGTTTTTTTATGAGTTTTTTACTGTTTGTGCCAAGGTTTGGTCCTCATCCCCATAGCTGCTGAGCTTTTCCATGTGCGCCAGTACAGCTTCCTTTTCCCCGGATTTTAACACTTTATCCACCAACATCCAGGGGGCAATGGCACTGGGCACCTTGGCCACCAGGTCTTTGTTTTTCCAAAGCTTTTGGGCATCCTCCGGGTGGGTGGCCTGCACAATGAGCAGGGAATCGTATTTGGCACTGTCAAAGTCTGCGGGGATTTTGATGCCCAGTTTGCGTTTTTTCTCTGTTTTGGTGGCTTCACTGCGTCATTTTTCCATTTCATCTTCCCCCAAGCCCCGGATGCGGAAGGAAAAGATGGTTTTGCCTTCCCGGATCACCGGGTGCACAGCATAGGTTTCATAGGTATCAATGGCTTCCAGCACCCCGGCAATGTCCAACAAAAAGGCTTCTTCGTTTTGAAACACTGCTTCTGTGATACTCATGGCTTTGGTTTCCTTTTGCTCTTCAGTGGCTTTGGTTTCATGGCTTAGCATGGCGTTTTCCCCCTTTTTATTTGTAGGCATATTTGTCTCTTATACATGGTCATGGGCCCGCAACACGCCCATGAAGTTCAATACTGCATCCGGTTGGCCGTTGCCAATGCCAGCCACAATTTTCCGCAGCAAAGAAGCGTCCCGGATGATGGTTTCTGTGAAGGTCAAGGTAATGGTATAGCTTTGCATCACTGCCCAAACCAGCTTGTTGCCTGCTGCCTGATAGTCGGAATTGGTCACATTGATCTGGGCCTGCCAGGTATTCACTTCTGCCAGGAAGTTCCCGTCCCCGTCGTACAATTCACCGTCATAACCCCGCAAAATGTTCCGGGGATCCCATTTGCCAGTGTCCATTTCCTTTTGCAAATCCAAGGGCATGTTGACCCGAAAGCTCCAGGCCCGGTTCAACACATCCCCAGGGGCCACATTGGCAATGTCAATGGATCCGTCGGGAACGCATTCCCGAAATATATATCTACCGTCTTGTCCCATGATTTCTCTCCTCCTTTATTCTTAGGCCATTGCTTCGGCAAACTGGAAGGCAAAGGCAATGTATACATGTTCCGCACTGTCATTGTCATACACTTGGGCCACAAACCAGGCGGAATCTCCCTGGGCCGGGTGGCTGGGATCCTCCCCAAAGATGCTGCCCTGGCGCAAGGCCTTTTCAGCCACCATTTTGTCCATGATCTGTTGGGCAGAAGCCACCAAGGTAGCCCGGCCTTCACTGTCATTGTTAATGGTGCCAATCACAGGATCCCAGGCATACACAATGCGATTGATGAGCTCATCCCGGGTCCGCATGCGGCGGATCTTCTTCCACCCAGCGTCAAAATCCGCTGTGGGGGTAATAAAGGTGGTAATGCCGTATTCAATTTGCACTTGATTTCTAGCATTCATGCTAAACACCAAAGCTCCGGACTGGGTGGCCTGGCGCTTTTGGGCATTGGTCAAAGCCCCGGTCACTTCCACAGCGTTTTTCACCACTGCATGGGTCAGGGAATCAGTGATATCCGCAGAAGCCACCATACCAGCCACCCGGGCAGCTGCCAAATAGCCTTCCCGCTGTACATTGTCCCCGCCTTTGAAACCATTGGCCACATAAATCACTGCTGGATCATTGAAGGAAGCAGCATCAGACAAGCGGGTGTTCAAAGCCACATCCGTGGGTTCCCCCAACACCACACAAACCCGTTTGCCATCCTCTCGCACCCGGTCAATATAGGTTTGGCCCACCATATGGGTCACATTGTCATTGGTATCCAAACACAGGACATTCCAATCCAAGGCTTCCAAAGCGCTGAGCCCGCTGCTGTAGCTCTCCCCGGTCACCTCAGGATCCTTGCCCCCTGCTAAGGCCATTTGGGTCACAGGGGCTAAAATCCCGTTGCCTTCAGCCAACAAGGTGGCAGTCAACCAAAGGGAAGCGCTGTTTTCCACTGCTGTTACCAAAGCTTGGGCTTCCTGCCCGCCCTTGGCAAAAGCAATGGTTTGCCTTAAAGTTACGCCTTCAAACACCAAGAGTTCCCGCTCCTCTCCATTGGTCAGGGAATCCCGGAGGGTCAGGGTAAAATCATTGCCCCGGACCCCGGCATGCAAGGCTGTGATGCGCACAGCTTCCACCGGATTATCCGCCGTGGTGTCGGATAAGGTAATGGAGGCTTTTTCGCCGCCACTGCCCAAGCGGTACCCCAGCACCTGGTTGCAGCCCCCTAAAAAAGCCTCTTGGGGCACAGTGACTGTACCGGCACTCCCGAACGTGGTGGTCACCTCCTCCTTGTTGCTCAAATAAACCGGTGTCCCCAAGGGGCCCCAGGAACTCCGAAACAAGGCAGCCACAATGCCCTGGGCCAAGGCAACCTCCGTTACCTCGCCACTGCCAGTGACCCGCACAAACACACCGGGTTGTACCTTTTGTTCTCCTACTTGAAATGTTGCTCCACCCATTTAACGCACCTTCCTTTCGTAATATTGTTGGAGGGCGGATTTTGCTTCCGCTTTGGTCATGGTGTCCTGGCCTGCCAAATGCACCATGCCCGCCATATCCTCCTGTTTGGCGCCAAAAGAAAAGGCCGCCCGAATCAATTCGGCACGGCTATACTGGGCTTTTGCCCCTAGTTTTTTTGCCCCTGCCTTAACAGGGGACAAGGGCTCTTCCTGCCCCTGGGTTTGCTTTTTTTTGCCTGTAACCATCTTGTATTCCTCCTTTGCAGACTGGGATTGGGGTATTCCTCTCAGGACAAAGCCTTTACATGGGCCTTGAGATCTCCCCCCACATAGGCTTGGTCCAATTTCTGGACTGGCTCATCCCCTTGCCCTTGCTCCGGCAAGACCCCAAAGCGCACCTTGACCCGCAGCTGGCCCCTTTCAAAGGGATCCCCCTGGGGCAAGGCAGACACTTGGGTTAAGGACAAAAAGGAGCCATCCTCTAAAACTAGGCGTTTTTCCTGGGCCAACCTAACCCCCAATTGATAGGCCCAGCGCCTCCGAGCCTCTGCCCCGGGGGCCAGCACATGCAGGGCCAGGGAAGCGTCCAACCAGGTCAGGCCCAGGGAAACTTCCCTGGACTGTAGGCCCAACAAACGGCAATACAGCCCCGGGGCCTCATCTGTGGGCTGCCAGGTGCGGGGATTTATCTGCAAATCCGGAAAAGCCCCTTGGGCCCAGAGGCCCAAGGCTGTCCCGGGATCCAAGGCCCCGCAGCTGCTGGGCTGCCAGGCCAGGGAAACCACCCGGAAGCGCTCCCCCCGGCTGAGCCCAGCCCCGCTGCCCTGGAGGGCATCCCCCCCAAGGCTGCCCCAGGATTCCACCCAATGGGATGCGCCTTGCCAAACCAAGCTTTGCCCCTGTAATCCCTGTACCACCTCTTGGCACAAAGCATCCACCCCCTGGAAGCTGGTATTGTCTGTGCAACACCAAACTTCCAGCTCCTGTATCCCAGCCCCCCAAGGAGGACCGGGCCAACGCGCCCCGGCCTGAAGCAGCAAATAGGGCTTTTCCACCCCCTCCGCCACCTCCTGGGGCTCGTAAACCCGGCCATTCACAGAAGCCACCTTGGCCACCAGCATATCCTTGATTGCTTGGCGCATACCCTCACTCCCTTCCCTTTTTCCAGCCCTTTTCAGGAGCAGGAAAATAATGTTTGTATTTCTTTTCCGTTAAATTTGCCCCAAACCGAGAGCCTATGGCCCAGGGTTAGAGCAGACCAATGTTTTTTGCAAAACACCTTATGCGTATCAATAAGCAAGGTTATCACTACCTGCCAAGGGGAAAACCGCTGGCTTAAGGCCTCCGTCATACTGGCATAGAACTCTCAGCCCTTATTTTTTTAGCCCCAGGAAATCCCTTGAGAATGGCATCGCTCATTTGTTTGGGCCTTCTATCAAGGAATCATGGCCCTTTGTCAGCAATGAAACCCAGGGGGTTACCCTCCCTGGGCTGGCTTTTCTGGCATAAGAAAAGAGCCGCTTTTTACAGCAGCTCCATCACAATACACTGGTGTGCGGGGAAACCATGTTGTTTCCCTGTTTTGTTGTGTGCTTAGCAGGATCGAGGTTCTTGGTTTCCGAAACCCTCCATCCGGTTACCTGTCAGACAGCAGCCCGTCTTCAGCGTCCTGGAAATCCTTGTTGTATTCCACTGACCCAATGACAGTCTCTGTGCCGTCTTCCTCCACCCATACCCAGGTTTCCCGGATCCTGGTTTTGCCCCGGATATCCACAAATTCTTCGACCCTTTTTTCTTCCCTTACCTTTTTCTCAGTGGCCATCAGCTCTTCTCCTTTACCTTACGCCGGATTTAGGATGGCAACGTAGTTTATTGTATCTTTTGCTGTGACTATGATCCTACCCTATACCATGGTATGACTTGTTGGCAGAATAGGTGCTCCTTGCCCTGGTTGGTACTAGGAATAGGAATATGTTATGCCTTGCTTGCCCTATTGAGTTCTTCCCTTTTGGGCTTGACTTATGGCAGGGAATCATGAGAAATGGCTTGGTCTTCTTTCATGGGCCAAGATAAAAAGCCTGGGCTTGGAAAAAGCTTTTTCTATTGGTAGTAGTCCATGGGCAAAGCTTTCAGCATAACTATCTTCTTCTTTCCTGGCTACCACTCAATGATCAAGACCCCTTTGGCCCCAGCACCACCACTGCCGCCACATACAACCCCTGGAGAACCAACCTGGTTTGCTGATACCACCTGCCCCGCCATTCCAGTATTTTATTCCCCCAAGGCCAGCCTTTAAGGTTCCAGCCTTGGGGATAAACAATATTCTATGGGTTGTTGTTAGGTTTAAAAATTACTTTACATAGACTCGGATCAAATCATCTTCCACCCGTTCCATGACCAAAAAATCGGTTTTTTTCGCTGAAGCTGTGGCCACCCCGTTTAGCCCAGGGCAACAGTAGCCGTTCACCTGGCAGGTACCGTCATCTTGTACATACAGTTTGCCGTGCAAACCTATGGCTGCCCATTCTTTGCGTTTACTTCTGGGCACATAGGGAATGGTGTGGTCATAGTCCGGATTAATCACCCAAGTGGGGGCGGAATAGGCTTCTTCTACCACAACTTCTTCCTCATAGGCTTCCTGGATTACATTGCCTTCTGCATCCAACACAGCCTCATGCTGCACAATCTCAGTCACAGCAGAAAAATTTTCCATGGCCAAAAGCCGTTTGCCAAAGCGATCCGTAAGCCATTTGCCGGACCAATCGTCTTCATATCCATCCCCCACCACAGCCGGTGTGGCGGTAACAATGCCCAACACCCGTTCATCCCCAACATTGGCTAAACGCACTTTGGGGCCATCCAAGGTAACAAACAAGCCTCGACGGTCCGCATTGTCAGGATTGCCATCCTGCCATTCAAACATTTCCGCATAATCCGCCCCTGTGGAATGATAGGCATAACCAGCATACACATCACCACTGGCTTCCACCCGGAATGCATTGGATTTTCTATCTGTACTTCTCCCATTCCCCACAATAAACAGATCCCCAGCTGTTCCGGCAGGACTTACAGAATTAGGCGTGTTATTCCATTTGCCAATGACAAAGTTATAGTCATCTGCATCCACATAATATCCCATGGCATGGGAAGTGGTCCCATGAGCCTCAGAATGTCTGCCGGATGCATGGGAATGGCTTGCTGAGGCAATGGTGTCTGTCCCTTGGGCATGGGCACTGGTTCCTGTTGCTTGGGTACCGCTTCCTTCAGCATGGGCATTACCTCCACTGGCTATGGTACGATTTCCTTCAGCATGGGAATATGAAGCAGTGGCTTGGGTACGTCCCCCTTCTGCGTGGGAATAAGAATTAAGGGCTAGGGTTGTACCTCCTTCAGCATGGGAATAACTACCCTTTGCTATCGTTCTATAGCCTTCAGCATGGGTATAATCCCCCAAAGCTATGCTTTGATACCCCTCAGCATGGGCTCCCTTACCACTGGCCATGGCATTATACCCTTCAGCATGGGCAGAATTATCATTATTAGAAGCTGATTCATTCACTACAAAAATAAAGGTGGAAGTATCAGTATTAAAATTCTTGGACATTGACGGTGTTGCTACATTTTGAATGGTATAACTTGTAACCGAACTAGTGGGCAAACCTGTTACTTTCCATTGTTGATAGGTATAACTTGAGGTAGTGGAAAAATAAATGCCCAACACATTGTTCAAGGCAATGCCACTGGTAATGGTGGCTGCATCATCCCGTATGGATACTGTTAAATCCACCAGGGTGATTTCATTGGTTCGAGAATTGGCTTTGTCCACTTGATACATATTTTTTGTATTAGACGCAAAGGTCAAGGTACCCTCAGTATGGGAACCATTGCCACCTGCAGAGGTGCTTTGCCCTTCCGCATGGGCATTGGCCCCTAAAGCTTTAGTATTTAAACCTTCAGTATGGGATGCCATGATAACATCTCCTCCTTTAAAATAAATAGTTTGTTCTTACATGCATATCCTAACACAAAGCTTTTGACTGGGTGTTGCACCTTTGTTGCATGTTTTAGAAGTAACATACTCATACAATGTAAAATAACAACTTTTGTTTTATCTATTCTATTAAACAAAAAAGAGCCGGCTTTAGACCCCAGCTCTTTTCCTTTTATCCACACTAGCATTGTACCATGGTTTAACCCCCAAATTGCTTCATCTTTGCTTCATAAATTCTGCATGCCCATTTCCACCGCAATGGCAGTAACAATCTCCTGGCTCCAGCGCCACACAGTGGGCCGGGAGCAGGCGATGATCCGGGCAATGCCTTCATCCGTAAGGCAACGGGGGGTTTGCCAATATTTTAATTCCACCAATTTATATTTTTCCGGCGGAATGGCAGCCAATACGGTTTCTATGGCTCGGATCAAACGATCCAAATAACTGATGCGCTTGTTTTTCTCCAAAGCCAAAACACTGCGTTCCACGGGTTTGCTCAGTCCACTGGTCCTGACCCCAGCTCCGGGCTCAAACAGGGGGGATTCTAAAATAATATCCATTTTCAAAGCCTCCAGCTCCTGTTTGGTCTTGGGGTAAGCCCGCAGTTCGGATTCCAAATACCCTTTGATATCTTTTGGCAAGGTCTTTTTTTTCACTTTCCAGCCTCCCCTTTCATATCATCATTGCATATCACCCCAGGGCAAAATAAAACACCTTTCCCCAAACAAAAAACATCAGTAACCTTTCCCTGCCAGGGGATAACCTGAGGAAATTTTATTCTTAAATGGCCCTTTTTCTATTCTTTGGCCTATATAACCCCTAGGCCTTGGAAGTCCTTGGACGTAAAATTTGACAAATACATCCAAATGGTGTATAGTAAAGCTGCGTTGGGTGGTAAAGAGGGCGAGAGCCCTCTTTTTTTCTATTTTTTTCGGGATATTCATTTCTCTCATCACAAATCACCAAAGGGTCTTATGGCAAGGAAGTGCCCATTTTTTTCTTTTCCCAATGTTTCACATCCTCCAAGCCGCAGGCCACCAGATACTGACCTCCATGCCGCTCAATCTCCCCTTGAAACATCTGTTGTGCTGGACCTTTTTTCCTCTGGGGTGCCTTAACCTCAATCCATACATGCCGCCCGTTTTTCAAGGCATACAAATCCGCTATGCCCGGATTTTTTCCCCATCTGGGATGCACTTTCACCACAAACCAGCCCCCTTGCTGCAAATAGTGTTTGATTTGTTCGGGCAAATCTTCCTGGGAACCCAAGGTCCTGGGATACAGGGCGCAGCGCTGCAAGGCAGCAAAGGCTGTGGGATCTGGATAATAGGAACCATTTCTTTTCATCGAATCTGTCATGGCGCTCTTCCTTTCTAACTCTGATACAAATCCCGAAGCAAGGCTTTTTTCCGCTCCTGGTCTGGATCCAGGGCTTGGCCGGGTTTTCTGGATAAGCCTGGGGCCAAAAGGGAGCCAGACAGGGGAGCTTCATATTCATCTTCCCAGCGCTCCTGTTTTAGCCAAGTGGCTGGATTGGGAATGTAACGTCCCTGTTCCCGCTGCCATTGGGCTGTGGTTTTCCCCTGGGCAATGGCTGCCAGGATTTTTTTCTGCAAAGCCGGGGCAGGCTTCAATTTGCGCCAAGCAGCCTGGGCAGCCTTTTTCCCTATTTTCCGGGGATAAGCAGCCCAAAATGCTGCAAACCCTTGGTCACCAGGGGTCATGGGGGGCTGTTCACAGGCTTCGCTACCTGCTGCCATTCCGGCCCTTTGAACCGTTAGGCCCTCATCCCGGTGCAGGTCCCCTTGGGGGGGATTAGAGGGGGGGAATCCAGGTTTTTTATCTTTTTCTCCCTCTTTTTTTGGGGCGTTCTCCAGGCGTTCCTGGGGAGTTTGTTTGGCAGTTTGGGCTTGCTTTAACCTTTCTTGGTAGCGCTTTTTCCGTTCCTTCACTGCTTCAGGAAGATCCGAAGGTTTGTCGTACTGCCGGCAATCAAAGTGCAACAGCAAAATACTGCCATCCCCTTGTACAGCCACCAGGCGTAATTTGACAAATTGCTCCACAGCCTTTTCCCAGGTCTTAGCCTCCACCCCCATGGCTTTGGCCAAAACCTCCGGCGGATAAGGAAGGCCTTCTTCCATACAAATCACCCCCCGGACTTTGGATTCAGAGGCCAAGCACAAAGCATAGATCCAAAGGCGGAATTCACTGTCCGTCAAGGCTTGCATCTTGGGATCCGTGCGGATTTCTGTATACAATTTAAACCAGGGCAATTTTCTCATCATCCACCCCCTGGAAAACAGAAATGCCAGCCAAACCACAATTTCCACCTATCCTGTTGTATCTTCATCCTGGACCCTATATTGGCAAAACTTTGCAACCGGGCAATAATAAAGGCATTTTCGGTCCTCTCCAGGCCGAAAAACAATGGCATCCCCGCCTTTGGCAGCCATCCAGGCCTCTGCCTCCGCCCGGCTGTCCAACAAGCGCAAGGCCTTTTTGCGGCCTTGTTTCATCACAGCATATTTATCCTCTGCATGATACCGCTCCCCTGGGGTGCAGCGGGGCAAATCCTGATCCCCCAGCGCTTCAGCCCCTTTAATGGCTGCCAATTTGGCAAAAAGCCAAGTTTCACAGGCTGCGAAGTCTTCTGGGCCAAAGGCAAAGGAAAGCACTTGCCCAGGCAAGGGAGGATAGTCTTCCCTGCCCCGGGCTTCCCGCTTGCTGTGGTCTTTGAGCAAAACCAGGATGTCCCCGCGCTCCACAGGCAAGCCCATTTTGCCCAATACATACCCGTATACCAACAGCTGGCAACGCCATTCTTCCCAATCCCCGTACACCATTTTCCAAACCGAGGCAAGCTTATATTGTAAAATGGCTTTGTCCTCCTGGTGATAACCGTCCAAACGTCCAGTGAGCACATAATCTCCCAGGGGTATGCGCACCTTTTGTTCCTGAAACCCCTGGGCCTGGTAATGGGAGGATAAACACGCCCCCATGGTTCGGCCCAACCATGACCACAGCATCTCTGCCACATCCCGGGTGATTTCTTGGTGATACCGTCGTTCCAAGATGACCTGGCGCACGCCTTTGAAGAGGGAGGAAATACTGTATTCCCGAGGCGTAACAGCCTGCTTCTCCCGGCCTATTTGCACCAATGTGGCTGGCAAACCCAAGGCATTGGTCAGCAACATGTCCAGTCCCCCCCTTTTGGCTTTGAGTCAACACCCAAACCACATTTTTTTTCCGCTGCCAGACCCTGTTCCCCCCTGGAGCCACACCCTGGGGACAAGGGCTGGCCATGTTTACTGACCTTACCTTCCCCAGAGGCCACCTGCTGCCGCAAAGCATTCAACTCCCATTGCAGCCAGCTGATTTTCGCCTCTTTTTCCGCCAGCACAGCATCTAAAGCAGAAAAAACATTGTCCAATTTCATCCTGTTAAGCCCCTTTCCCGGGCCCTTTGGCCCCCTTTGTTTGATTGTTGGCTTCTCCTTCTAACGGAAGCGTCCGCCAGCCCGGAAATAGGACATCCATTGTTGTTCCCGGGGTGAAGCTTTACGCCATTGCCGCCAGCCTTGCACCCTGCGTATGATAGACCAAAGCATGTTTTTTCCTCCTTTCCTCCTCATCCCTTAAGACCAGGTGTTGCTTTCTTCCCCCAGAAAGGCCCTTGTCTTAGCAATTGATTGGGCCTTTTCTGTGATCACGCTTTTTTATAGTACTCTATTTTAGCGTAATCAAGACCAAAAAATATATCAGGAAACAAATATTCCACTGGCTTTTGGTAATATCGGGCCAACCGAGCCATGACCTTGGCGCTGGGATTTCCCTTCCCTAGTTCCAATTTGGACAAATATCGTTGATTGATCTCCACAGCCTGGGCCACTTCAACCTGGGAACGCTCTCCCCGGGATGTTATCAATGCCTGACGCACCAAATCCATTCACCTCCTCCTCATTTAACTCTATAATAGCGTACCACTATGATGATAATATACCCTATTTAAGCGTATGTCAACCCCAAACTATCCTATTTTACGCTTTTTTATCTGTTTAAAATACGCCACACAAGAGTATAATAAGGACAAAGGAGTGTTCGCCCATGAAATCACTGGCCCGGTTAAGGGAAAAATATAAATTAAGCCAAGGGGATTTGGCGGAAAAGATAGGGGTTTCCCAGCAAACTGTCAGCAAATATGAGCGTGGCTTATTGGAACCAAACCTTGAAACCCTGCGGATACTGGCTGATTATTTTGACGTAACCGTAGACTATCTTTTAGGACGAACCGCTGACAACACCCCTGATTCCTTATCCTTGAAGGATCAAAAGGACATTGCCAAGGATTTGGAAATCATTATGCATAATCTGGACCAAAATGAATCTGGTCCCCTTTTTTACGGAGGCGAGTTGGATGAAACCGACAAAGAATTACTAAAAAATGCCTTGGAAAATGCGCTAACAATTGTTAAAATTAAGAACAAGGAAAAATACAATCCGCATAAAAACAAACCATAGGCGGTGAGGCCATGCAGAAAATCAAAGCAATTACCCAGCGGCTTAGGAGGAAATATCCTGGCCAAACCCTACGCCAGCTGGCTGATTGCTTACAGGTTACCATCATTCAAAAACCCTTGGGCCAACTGCCTGGCGCTTACTTCCTGCTCAAACGCAATAAAATCATTCTTTTAAACGCAGAACTAACCCCAGAAGAAGAACGCTTTGTCTTAGCCCATGAACTGGGACATGCTGTGATGCACCGCAAAGTGAATTGTTTTTTCTCCCGCAAATATACGTACTTAAAAACCAATATCTATGAAATGGAAGCCAATGCCTTTGCCGCAGAACTGCTCATCCCCGGGAAGATGCCTGCAGAATACCAAGATTACACGGAAAAACAATTGGCCAATCTGTACGAAGTACCAGTGGATTTAATTCGTTTAAAATTTCATTTACTTTAAATCGCCGCGTTCCGGAAAGCAATAAACCCATCCATTCCTATCACCTACCCCTTTGTTTTGGAGATAGTGAAAAGAGATTCGAGCGAAATCTAAAAACAAATCCCTGAAACCGTAACATTCCATTGTAATTCCCAGTCACCAATACCTAAAGCATTGAAAAACCATTTTTCTGCCTCCTTGGATTGTGGTGCTGGAAAATGGTTTTTCGAAATTTTCAGACCAATTTTGGGACTGCACCAGCCAAAGCATAAGGGCTTTCCCTTGAACAACAAAAAGGCTTAAACTCCTTTTTTCAGGACTGCTCTTTCACCAATCATCCATCCTTTCATGTAATTCTTTTATGAAGCCAAGACATAATAAGTCTTAGCAAACCAGGAAAAGAAACAAGGACCAAACAAACTGACAAGGGGGGAAAACCATAAACCATATTCAAAAGAAAGCCTATCTACGGAGATAAATGACCCTGATGGATTACAATACCCAAATACAAACAGCCCGGGAAGAAGGTAGAGAACTAGGACAACAAGAAAAAGCCTTGGACATTGCCTGCAAAATGTTAAGCCTGGGCTTAAACAAGGAGGACATTGCCCAAGTTACGGGCTTATCCCTGGAACAGATTGACACCCTCAAATCCCTTTATTTTTTTAATAGATTTTTATAGGGTGAATCCTATATAATAAAGATAAAAATAGGAGTTTTATATGGTTACAGCAGAGCACCCTTTGTTTATTTCCGCTAAGATTGATTTTGCTTTTAAAGAAATTATGCAGCGGCCCCAAGCGTTAAAAAGCTTTCTATCCGCAGTATTGCAAATTCCCTTAGAGGATATGAAAACAGTGCAAATGAAGGATACCCATTTGCCCAAACGTTTTACAAACGATAAATTAAGCATCTTGGACGTACGTCTCACCCTGAACGATGACACTGAAATAGATATCGAAATGCAGCTTACGCCTTTTTGTTATTGGAACAACCGTTCCCTATACTACAATTGCCGGCAATTTACCGACCAAGGAGAAGAAGGGGATCCTTACAGCAAATTCAAGCAATGCATTCATATTAGTGTCCTGGACTTTGCTTTATTTGCCCAGGACCAATCCCCTGATTTTCATAGTACTTTTCATTTGCGGGAAGATAAAACCAGCTTACTCTACACTGATATGTTAGAATTTCATGTGCTGGAACTGCCCAAACTGCCGGAAAATGCTAAGGACAGCCAAGATCCCCTGCTTTGGTGGGGTAGTTTTATCAATGCCAAGGATAAGGAGGAATTGCAAATGTTGTCGGAAAAAGATCAAGGATTGGCCGAGGCCTTCAAAGGGCTCAATGCCATTCAAATGGATCGCGCCAAGCGGGAAGCTTATTTGCGAAGACAAATGGCCCTGATGGATTATAATACCCAAATGCAAACAGCCCGGGAAGAAGGTAGAGAACTAGGGCAACAAGAAAAGGCCTTGGACATTGCCTGCAAAATGTTGGGCCTGGGCTTAAACAAGGAGGACATTGCCCAAATCACGGGCTTATCCTTGGAACAAATCGCAGAACTGGCAAAAAAGCCCTAGGCCTTAAGCACTGCTGGGTGAAGATTGGCGCAAAAGCAGTCATTTGCTTTGGTGGGGCTCTATGCCTGGCGTAAGCGGCAAAACCATGGCCATTCTGTTAGGCATCTATGACAATCTGATCACTTCCATCAGCTCATGTAGGCACCACAAAAGGCTTTTTACTTAGCACCTTTAGCTTGGGGGGGATTCTGGGGATTCTACTCTTTGCCCGTCCCTTGCTTTATCTCATTGAACAATTTGAAATGCCCATGCTTTATTTTTTCCTAGGCGCTGTAACTGGCAGTGTTCCCATGATGTATCAAAAGCCCTGGTAGCACGTTTTTCCTGGAAAGCCCTTTTTTATCCTCTTTTGGGCCTAGGGATTGTGGCTGCCCTTGCTTCCCAGGATTCCTGGTTATGGCAAGGGGAATCCACAGGACTCACCGTGCTTTTATTGGTTCTGGCTGGCGCTGTGGCAGCATTGGCTTTGGTGCTTCCAGGCATCAGCGTATCCTACCTGTTGCTGCTTTTAGGTATGTATGATATCACCATCCAGGCCTTGACTAAGTTTTATATTCCCTTTCTCCTGCCCTTGGCCGTGGGACTGTTTTTAGGCATCATGTTGTCCAGCAAAATCTTGGAACAAGCCATGACCAAACAACCCACAGTCACCTATCTTGTGATTTTGGGCTTTATATTGGGTTCCATGCTGGAGATATTCCCCGGGCTGCCCACAGGCTGGGACCTGGCTTTGTGTCCCCTGCTTTTTGCGGCAGGGTTTTTGAGCATCTTTGCACTCAGCAAGTGGGACAAACAGCCCTAAAGAGTTCCCCTTTCACCTTACAATAGGGTTTGTTTTAGATGATGGGTAACAAGATGGTACCTCCTAGCATCTGTCTTTCAGGCCTTTCATCTATACCCAAACACTCTTTTCCATAAGGCGTCCCCATTATTGGGACGCTGTTCAATATCCCCTAAGCCTATTTGCCCTGTGTTTTTTTAAAATACAACACTGTTTGACAAATATACAAAAATAAAGGGCTTTTTTGCAGGATTTTATCAACTCACTCTGTAAATATCCTATAGGTTATTTTTGCCTTTGGAACAAACTTATCAGCAGAAGATATCCTAGCACAGTGTCCAAGCAAGCAAATCTTGCAGCATACGCGTAAGAGGTTCCATCTTCCTGCCAAAGGTTCACAATTTTCTGGAACCCTTAGAGCGCCCATCATACTTCAACTTGTTGTGGCAAACCAGAGGGAATCATTGCTTTGCCATCCTCAAAAAGGACAAAAGGAGTCTCCTTTATGCAGGCCAGGATATTTTCCTTACATCACAAACCAATACGCCTTATCATGGGTTTGCTCTCAGGGCTTATGGTCTGGCTCCTTTTGTCAGCTTCCCCGGCTTTTGGGGATACCCGGACACTGCGGGTGGGACTGTATGACCGGGAAGAGCTATATAGCATGAACGCCAACCGAGTTCCCCAAGGCTATTTGATTGATTATCTAAAAACCTTGAATCAGTATGTGCAAGGAACGCCTTTCCAATTTGAATATGTTTTTGGAACACCCGGGAAGCTACATCATATGCTGCTTACCGGGGAATTGGACCTCACCTATTCAGCCAGTAAACAAGAATCCCCCTTTACGCCGGGTATATTTTTAGACTCAGAGGCAAACATTGCTTTGATGCAACAAGTGCTCTATGTGGCGGATGACAACCACAATGTATATTATGAAGATTTTACCCATTTTAACGGCTTGCGGGTGGGCTTTTTGACAAATAGCATCAGTCCTGACAGGTTTCAACAATATGCAGCTGAACATGATTTTACCTATCAAGCAGTTTATTATGCCAATAGCAATCAATTGAGTCGTGCCTTAAAAAACAAAGAAATTGACGCGGCAGTTTCCAATATTTACAACTCTCAGCTACACAAAGTGGTGGCCAGGCTGGGGAATTTTCCAGTTCATCTCACCACCGCTGCTTCGCAAAAGGATTTGATGGACACCATCAATCAAGCCCAAGAAAAATTGCTAACAGCTAAACCCTATTTTCTAGGCACTTTGGAAGAACGCTACTATGTCAATAGCAACAGCTTAGCCTTTGCCTTTACCCGGGAAGAAGCGGCTTTTATACAAACAGCTTCCCCCATTCGGGTGGTTTGCGCTCCAGACAATCAACCATTGGAATACTATGATGATGTCAACAAAACATACCGCGGGGTATATGTAGATTTTTTGCAGTATGTGGCAGACAAAAGTGGTTTGACTTTTACTTACCAATATATTCCTTCCTATGCCCAAGCCATGGAGGCTGTGAGTGAAGGAAAGGCAGATGTATTGCTCAGCACTTACAATGTCACCAATTTGGCCCAGGAAAAAAATCTAAGGCTCACAACTCCCTACGGGGAGAGCTATATGGTCATGATTGGCCAATACGGGACAGTGGTTTCAGAAACAGAGATTCAAACCATTGCCCTTAATATTGCCTATAGCGCCATTGCTTATTATGTCAAGGAATGGTATCCCAATTGGAATCTTCGGTATTACCCCAGCACCGAAGCTTGTATCCAAGCTGTACAGGACGGAGTGGCGGATTTTACCCTGCAAGACAGCAATTTCATCACAGACATGCTGTTGGAAAACCAATATGCTGATGTGGGACCAGTTTCCTCGGGGCGCTATAAAGCGGATATCTCCATGGCTATTTCCAGCCAATGCCCGCCCCTGTTGCTCCCAGTGTTGAACAAAGCCATCCAGGCAGTTTCAGCAGCAGAATACAATACCTGTGTGGCCCAAAACCAGATTGCTCCTATGGGATTCCAGCATTTTTACAAACTCTATCACCAACGCATTCAGTTTTTCTTGGGATTCATCCTTTTGGGAGCCCTTATGGTTTTGTTTTGGTTTCAATATAAGCTGTACCGCAGTGCGTACTACGACAAGCTCACTCATTGCAAAAATGGCAATTATCTTTTGGACAAGGGCAAGTGGATCCTAGCCCGGGGCAAATATACCACTGTGGTGTCCTTGGATATTAAAAAAATGAAACAAATCAACAACAGCTATGGCATGCCCAAGGGGGATCATATTCTCCTTTTTGTGGCCAATGAATTGAAACACAATACCCCTAAGGGTACCACTGTTATCCGCAACACCACAGACCACTTTGTGCTGTTGTTGCCATTAAGGCATTGGGAACCCCAGGAAATTCGCGCCTTGGTGGAGCAAATCCTCTGGGCTATGCGGGATTATCAAAGAGGAGATGTTTCCACCAAGCTTCATTTTGCCGCAGGAATTTGCCAGCTGGATAAATCCTTAAGCCTTTCAGAGAATTTTGATCAAGCGGATATTGCCCGCAAAAAGGCCAAGGAAATAGGACAAACTGTGCTCTTTTTCAATGAAAGCCTTAGCCAACAGATGAAGATTGAGCGGGAAATCGAAGCTCATATGGAAAAAGCCTTGGAAAACCAAGAATTTCAGGTATACTACCAACCCAAATACAACATGCAAACCAAGACCATTGTGGGGGCTGAGGCTTTGGTACGCTGGGATTCGCCGGAATTAGGCTTTTTAGCTCCCAATGCCTTTATCCCTATTTTTGAGAAAAACGGTTTTATTGTGCATCTTGATTTCTATGTTTTGGAACACATTTGTACCACCATGCAAGATTTGGCCCAACAGGGTGTGCCCCTTTTGCCGGTTTCAGTGAACCAATCCCGTATTCATATCAATGATCCCCAATACTTAGATAAATTACGGGAAATATTGGCCCATTATACTTTACCAGTTCATAGCATTGAGTTAGAATTAACGGAATCCATTTTTATGGAAAATGAATCCATCATCGATATTTTGCAACAAGTGCGGGCCATGGGACTCAGGCTTTCATTAGACGATTTTGGGAGCGGGTACTCCTCCTTAAACCTGCTGCGGGAAATTCCCATTGATGTGCTCAAAATTGACAGGGTTTTTCTGACAGAATTACAACTATCCCAAAAAACCAAAGCCATTTTGGTTCATATGATTAAGATGACCAAGGATTTAGGCATTACCCCCCTGTGTGAAGGGGTGGAAACCCAAGAACAAGCCATTATGCTACAGGAAATGGGATGTGTATTAGGACAAGGCTATCTATTTGCCAAACCCATGAAGGAAGAAGAATTTTTGCGCCTTGCCTACCATCTGAAAGGAGGGAACTCCCATACATCCATATAAAAACCCCTTAATCTTGCTGCTGTTATCTGGTTTTCTTCTGCTTTTGTGCGCCTGTGAGACAAACCATAACACTCCAGATCTCAACGCACTATCCTTGGAAGAACTGAACCGCCGGGCAGCCAAAGAGCCCTATATCAATTCCCTAGCCATGCCGGATACTTGGGTCAATTGGGGAGACATGTGGAGCACCTTGGAAAAGCGCTACCACCTGAGGCATACGGATTTTGATATGAGCTCAGCGGAAGAGCTGGCCCTCTTTGAAGCGGAAAAAAATACGCCTACCAAGGACATAGGGGATGTGGGCAAAGAATACGGCATCAAAGCCAAAGAACAGGGCCTTACCCTGGCCTATAAAACTTCCTATTGGGATGAAATCCCTTCCTGGGCCAAGGATGATGAAGGACACTGGATCATCAGCTACACAGGGACCATGGCCTTTTTAATCAACAATGATTTGGTGGACAAAGCTCCCAGCTCGTGGCAAGATTTGCGCACCGGGGATTATATGATTTCTTTGGGAGATGTGATGTCTTCCTCCCAAGCCCAACATGCTGTCTATGCCACTGCCCTTTCCCAGGGGGGCAGTGCCCAGGATTTGCAGCCAGGCATTGATTTTTGGAAAGAAATCGCCGCCCAGGGACGGTTGGATAAGGGGGATAATAGCCCTACCCGCATTGCGGAAAACCAAATTCCTGTGGCCTGCCTCTGGGATTTCAATGCACTGCATTACCGAGAGCTAGCTTTGAAAATCCATACCAACGGAAATTTCACAGCCCTCATACCTTCGGATGGCACCATACGCAGCGGCTATACCACCATCATCAATGCCAAGGCACCCCACCCCTATGCCGCAGCCTTGGTGCGGGAATATATCTTCAGTGATGAGGGACAATTGGGTCTGGCCAAGGGATTTGCCACCCCCATCCGGGAGGTATACATTCCCCCGGAAATCCAGGCCAAACGGATTCCCGCAGAACAATACGTGAATGTACACGATGATACGGATTATACCACAGCTACAGTTGACCGCATGATACAGCTATGGAAAGAACAGGTGGTGCCCTTGCTTAACCAAAACACCCCTTAACTCTCTTATCCTTATTTACAATAACTCCAAAAGGAAAAACCAGGGGTTAGAAAACAAAGCCATTTTGTGATTTGGCTATACAATCAATGGTAGCAATGCAAATGGACCCAGCGATACCTCCTTGCTACCGCTGGGCACATCAGCTGCCTAATAACAGTTCCATATACGAAAAATCAAGAGCCGATAACTGCTTTTATGTTCAGCGTGTTATCGGCTTCTTGTCTTTGGCTTCTTTGCGCATTGATATATTTAGTTGTAGTAGGATGCTTGGTGTTTCCTGCCTTCCCTTTGGACAGTATAGAGGAACATTTTTTAACTCCGCAGCTTCCCTGATGTTCAACTGTTTTATTTCTGCAAACAGACATTCTCCTATCCATTTATCTTGTTCCATACAATTCCCTGCCTTTATTTCAATACTGCAAGTACATATTGAATATGCTCAAAAGCTTTGAGATAATCTGTCCTGCCTGCAAAAAACCTCTAGCGCTCCATTTGATGCCTCCTTTTCATTCACCAAACACTTGAGCAATAATGGTTTGGGGTGAATAAAAAAACCAAAAGTCCCCCTCTATCAGCCACGCTTTTCTTAGAAGGGGACTTTTGGTCTGCTTATTATGTCTTCCCCGGACAAATACGCTACCTCCTTATCCTTTTATGGTTCAAAATAGGCTTTTATCCAGCAAATAGGAAATCTCTACCGGGAGTGGTCGTATTCCCAATGTTCACAGGTTTCCCACAAATGGTCCGCCACAGAGGCCCAATTTTTCGCTGCAAGCTCACACTTGCCGCAAAGCTCGTGCACATCCTCCGGGGCAACCAGGTCAGTGGAATGGGCGCCGGATCGTTCTACCATGTCTTGCAAACATTGGGGGTTATCCAGCAGGGGACAAGGGCGCAAATGGTTATGGTTAAAAGGCTGTCCTTGGTTATAGGCTATAAAGAGGGGAGAACGCAAAGCATCCAACAGAGAAGTCTCATGGATGTTGCTGTCCGCATAATGGATAAAAGCACAAGGTTCCACATCACCATTGGCATTGATATGCAGGTAACAACGGCCTCCGGCAATACAGCCTCCCACATACTCGCCGTCATTCCAAAAATCCATGGTAAAAATGGGCTTGGTTTCCCTGAATTTGCGGATTTGCCGGTACATGAAAGCCCTTTGCTCTGGGCTTACCATCAAATCAGGCACAGCATCCTTGCCCACAGGCATGTAAGTAAAAAACCAGGCAAACTTAGCCCCCCGTTCCAGCATATCATCAAAATAAGCCTCACTGCCAATGGTTTCACAATTTTTGCTGGTATAGCAGCAGGAAACCCCAAAGGGCAAACGCCGTTCTTTGAGCACCCCCATGGCCCGGATCACCTTTTGATATGTGCCTTTACCCCGCCGGGAGTCAGTTTCTTCCTCAAAACCTTCCACACTAATGGCCGGAATGAAATTTTTTACTGTCAACATGGCGTCAGCAAAGGCTTCATCAATGAGGGTAGCATTGGTAAAAGCCAAAAAAGTGCAGTCATCATGCACTTTACACAATGTAAGAATATCCTCTTTGCGTACCAAAGGCTCGCCGCCAGAATAAATATACATATAAATCCCCAAGTCTTTGCCCTGCCGGATGATCTTATCCAAGCTCTCGTAATCCATGTTGAGCTGATTGCCATATTCAGCTGCCCAGCAACCAGTGCAGTGCAAATTACAGGCAGAAGTGGGATCCATTAAAATGGCCCAGGGAATGTTACATCCATATTTCCCCTGGCAATCCCGCTGACGCTTGACCCCCACAATAGAAGCTTGGATGAGCAAATTCTCAAGCAATTTCTTGCGCACATTGTCATCCAAATCCGTATATAAGCTATAGACAAAACGGGCCCAAACATTGTTGGGATCCGCCAAAGCGCTGCGGATGGCTGTGCTTTGCCCTTGAAAGACGCCATCCTTATCAAAACGATCCAACCAATCCAGCAATTTGGGCACATTCTTTTCTGGATTTCCACTGGCATATTGCAGCAATTGTTTCAGTACCATTGAGGTTACCTTGTCTTTTACTGTCATGTCTATCTCCTCCTTTTATTCCAATCCAAACTCTTGGATTTTGTCCCTGTAAACAAACCAAGTGAACCAAGAAAGATATCGAAATATTCGTTAAATTTCTCCTAAACTGCTTTTTCCTTGGCAATTTTGCTTACTCTTTGATTCCCTAATCCATTGGCTGATATATGTTGGGCTAGCTTTTCCTCCATTATTTGCTGCCAGGCAAATGATATACCCTCCTATGCCAAAGCATTATGCCCCAGCTTCACAAGAGTACCCAGCAGCAAAAAACCAGGCCCTTTTCCCTGTCATCCAACCAACCAGTTGATGAGAACCAAGCAAAAGCAGATCTTTGATGCCCTCTGCTTTATTTCCCAGGGGTTCTTTGCACATCACAAAAGTTCCCCAACCCTTGTTCCACTATCCAAAACCTGTTCCTTTTGCGCATCCCAGCCATGCAACAATCTATAGGCAAAGGCAGTCAATTGTTTTGCTGACCATTGGCAACCATCCCCTATCCACTGCCGCAGCAATTCATAGGAAAACCCCGCAGCCACAGCACAAATATAAGGTCTTTCCTCAGTTGGCACATACTGCATTTTCTCATCAAGCACACCTTCCATGTGGTATTCCCGGTTTTTAAACAAAAACAAGTAACCGATCCGGTTGTCAAAGAGAAGGCGCAAGAATTTCGCATGGTTTTCCCAATATGTATAATACACCTGTAACATAGCCCGGGTATCACAACCCTTTTGTTGGGACTCTTCTTTTAAAACAAAAAACAACTCGTTTAACATATACTTGATAATATCGTCCTTAACGGAAAAGTTTGTATAGAATGTTTGCCTGACCAATCCTGCCCGGAATGTGATATCGGAAATGGTGATTTTGGCGTAAGGACGTTCTTCCATCAGCCCCATCAAAGCTTGGGCTAAGGCCTTTTTAGAACGAAGGGCAATGGGATTTTCTTTGGTTTGCTTTTCTGTAATTTGTTTTTCCATATCATCCTTCTTTTTTCGATATATTTCATTTGTTTTTGTCAGTTTATCATAATGTTAGAACATTTACAAATGTAAAATCTACGACAACTGTATAAAACCTAAGCCCCTCTCCTTTTTTGGTTTTTTAGGAACTTAGTTTGTGGTTTCAAGCCACGGGCAAAAGCCGTGTTCACTAAAAAAACAACAGCACTTTCACACATCCAATATTCCCTAAAAATTCTCCCCCCAGCCTAGGGAAAGTCTTGCATAAACTTTTGTTCTAAGCTAGAATGAAACCAAATTTCATATCTTTCTTTGGTACAAAGGCAATCTGGGGAGGCAAATTATATTCTCTTATCTCATAAAAAAGATATGGGCCAAGATAACAAAAAATCCCTTTTAAAATCAATCCTTCTATTTGATTGCCCGGTATCTTCCACTTCTTTTCACAATATTACATTACACACAAAATAAATTTTTCATGCTCTTTTTCCCCCCTACAACCCAAAGCCAAAGAGCAGCACAAAAACACACTTTTACAGAATAAAAATCAACCTTTTCAGCTAAGTTTGCCCAAAAATCTCTTCTTGTTCCTTCTTGCAAACAAGAAACAAGTACCCAAAAGAAACGGAGAATGCCCCATGCCTTTGCCTCAAAAAACAACCTTCAAATACCCTATCTATATCCCCATCTTGGCAGGCTTCACCATCATACTGCTTGTTCTGCTGCCTATCCTTTTGAATCAGCTCCACCGGATGCTGGCACAAGAGCAACAACAATATCAGGAAGAACGAGCCACCAACTTAGGGCTGCTGGTAAACCAGCAGGTCAAAACAGCCTTTGACCATTTAAAGACCCTGGGAGAAACCTATCTTTTGTTGGACCAAGCCCAAAGGGAGACTTATTTACAAGCCAAAGCCCAAGAAGCCCCTTATCTCCAGTTGGGGATTATGAATGCTGAGGGCCTATTGCGCACCACGGATCAACAAACCATGACAGCATCCCAGCTTTTTGCCCTTCAGCCCCTGCTGCAAGGCAAAAAGGTGCTGGCCAAAGACAATGTGAACAGCCAAGAGATATTGGTCTTAGCCATACCTTTATACCAACAAAATACCTTACTAGGGGGAATTGTTGCCTTTGTAAATCCAAATTTTATGCAAAAAATGCTGCCCCAACAGGAATCCTTTGCCTTTATCACTGATCAACAGGGCGCCATTTTAATCCAGCCAGACCAAGGGACAGCTGCTGAAAATAGTCAGAACTTTTTTAGCATGCTTGCCAAAAAAGGCGCTGTCAATGGCCATGGAGCCTTGGAGGGGATACAACAAGCTTTACAAACAGGCCAACAGGGCCATATTACCATTGATTTTTCCAATGCTCCGGCCAGGGTTGTGTATTTTACCCCTTTGGACCAGGGGGATTGGTATCTGTTTTCCGTAACCCCGGAAAATGCTCTCAAAAGCCAAAGCCCTGGATTGCTCACAATCCTCCGCTTCCTTGCTGTCATTACCATTGGATTCTTTATGGGTCTCCTCTTGGTGCTTATCAGGCGGCAACAAAGGACCAAAGGGCAATTGGTAAACCTAGCCCAAAGGGATCCCGTAACCCAGGGCTTAAGTGGAGCTTATTTTGCAAACTTCATGCAATCCACATTGCCTGTCCAGGGAAACAATACCCATGCCTTGGTGTCCTTGGATATCCGCCAATTTAAATTGCTCAACCACATCTATGGCAGCAAAGCAGGGGATGGGGTCTTAAAGCATGTTCATGATGTCATCCAAAGGCAGCTGCAAAAGGAAGAATATGTAGCCCGCATAGCAGCTGATATTTTTTACCTCCTGCTGCACAATGACCAGAAAAACAAGCTCAGGGAACGTTTGGAAAGCCTGGCCCAGGAAATCAACACTCCCTGTGAAGCTTGGGGACCCCCATATATTCTTTCCTTTGATTGCGGGGTTTTCCCCATTTCTGACCCTACCATGGATTTTATCACCATGCAGGACCGGGCCAATCTAGCCCGGAAAAACAATAAAAATATCCCAAGCCCCGGGCTTTGTACCTGTTCTTTTTACAATGAATCAGAACATCTTCAATTGGTAGGGGAAAAGAAAATGGAAAATCGCATGGCAGAAGCCTTGGCAAACCAAGAATTCGTGATTTACCTCCAGCCTAAAGTGGAGCTGCAAAAAAACACTGTGGTGGGGGCTGAAGCCTTGGTGCGGTGGCAGGATCCAGAGCGCGGCTTAATTTTGCCCAATGATTTCATTCCCCTCTTTGAAAAGAACGGCTTTATCACTCAATTGGATCTCTATGTGTTTGAAGAAGTTTGTAAACTGTTGCGCAAATGGCTGGATCAAGGGATAAGGCCTTGGCCCTTATCTGTTAATCTCTCCCGCATGCATATCAATAAACCGGATTTTTTGGACTGCTACAAAACCATTCAGGAGAAATACTCTATTCCCAGCCATTTGTTAGAAATTGAGTTAGCTAAAACCCAAATATTTGAGAATTTAGAACAACTGCACAAAGTCATCAATCAAATCCATGCCCTGGGCTTCCGATGCTCCTTGGATGATTTTAGCAGCCATTCTTCCACTGTGAATCTCTTAAAAAACGTCACTGTGGATACGTTGAAAATGGATCAAATGTTTCTTGATGCCCAATTGGAGCAAAATACCCAGGACAAGCAGGTGATTGAATCCGTGGTGGAGTTGGCCCAAAAACTGTATATGAATACTGTGGCTGAAGGGGTGGAAACCATTCCCCAGCTGGAATTTTTACGGCAAGTGCAATGCGATATTGCCCAAGGATATGTATTTTCCAAACCTTTATGTGTGGAAGATTTTGAAGAGCTGGTCTTTACAAAGCAGGAGCAGGAGTAAACGGCCCCGGCTTTCCCTTTGCCCCCTCTTTTTTTAAGGCGAAAAAGAGGAAAATGCTGCTTAAGGAAGAAAAATTGCCTGTATGCTTTGAGCTATAATAAAGGGGCTTTGTCTATCAGTAAGTTTTATAGTACAAAGTGAAAAATAGTAACCCTAATCACCGTATGGTAACCAAAAAAGAAGCAGGCCCCCATAAGGCAGTATTGAGAAACATTCAATTGAGCAGTGGGCAACGGAATGTAACAAGCAAAGACGTGCCTATCCGCGTAAAATGTTAGCCCATCTTTGGCACCCCACCTTGTGGAGCAAAGTGGGGTATTATTCCTTATGGTTTGCCTGGCTGCATATCAGGTCAAGTTGCCCCATATGTAGCCGTGATAGCCTAATAAGATGCACTTTTACATTGGCTTTAAGTTATTATTGAGCCGTTCCACCATCCATGATAAGCGTTTTGTACGTCCTGTATCTGTCTTTGCCTCAACATATGCCCGGGTATATGTTTTCTTTACTGATAAAGACATGGACATAAAATGAGTATAAGCAGGTTCATATGCTTTCAATATTGCGGATAAAGAAGCTATCTGCTCCTCTGTGATTGCTGGAGGCTTTGAGGCGTCCCACTGACCATTTTTCTTGGCTTCCTCTATTTTCTTTCTGCCGTAATCAGTCATTATCCCTTGCTTCTCCAGTTTTTCAACCAATGCTTTGTTTTTTCTGACCACTTACTATTTTCTCTGCGTAAAGAGAAATATTTTTTATAAGTTTTATCATCAATGCTTTGCATTTGTCCGTCAATCCATCCAAAACAAAGGGCCTCTTCAAGCGCTTCATTTGCTTTTATCGTTTTCAGCCCACCTGCTTTGCCCAATAGCAACCAAATACCGGCATTTGACAAACAATGGGCGCATAACCATTTTCTAAAGTCCTCTCTATTGGAAAATTTCATCAATTCGCTCATGATATAGCCCTCCTTTCTTCGCCTTATTAACCTAAGATGTCCTTGCTTCTGTGTATATTCCTACGATGGATATTCGCTGTTCAACTTTGAGACAACTTGTCTGAAGTGGAGCCACCGCCACCCGTCCTGCACAATGGTATATAAGGCAGTCAATCCCATTCAGTGCTTGCCGCCAGCCATTTATATTGGTAGCATTCGTTCTTTTCAAAATAGAATACGCGAAAAAGCCACACTGTTGCTACTGCCTTATGTAACTGTGGGTGCTGAGATGATGATTTGCTGCTATTTGGTTTCCGAGTAGGTATATCCCTTTGTTTTCCGCTCATCTTGGAGTTTTGCCCACACATCTATCCCTTTGTCACGTAGCAGGGCATTATCATCTTTTAGCATCGGGTAATTTTCAAAAAACCCAGCAAATTTTTCGCAGGGATAATGTTCACATAGAGCGCACATTTTTACATCCTTTTCTGTTGCGCACTTCCTAATTTCGCAACCCGGATTTCCACTTCCACCTTGACAGGACTTACACGTCCCTTCTTCAGCCATGCTTTTGAGGAAATTCCAAAAAGCGTTACCATCTGGGATAAACTGTACAATATCTTCAAAACCTGCTTTTTTCATCTCTTTATATAATACCTGCGCCGCAGGTTCCACCTTTGCTTTTGTGGCACAATTCTCACAATACAGGCCGCAATAACACATGTATTTTTTATCCATATGGTTTACCTCCTCGTTTTCACTCGTCCACCTTGTACCAAGCACTTAAAATCATTGCTACCCCCTACGCTTCTTCCCCCGAGTTTACCAGGGCTTTCAACACTTCGATTTTGCAGTACCCGTATCAATACCTTAAATTCAAAATCAGGCAACAAGGAAGTATTACATAGTCCAAATCAATACTTTTTCGGATAGTCGTTCCGATTTTATAGCTACCCTTAAGGAATAAACCTCAAGTCATTTTTATTCATCCTTATCCCTTGCTACACTCAGTAGGAAAATAAATTTCAATATCCTACTTTAGCTTTCCTTTTTTACAGGCTCTTTTTTTACACCTGCGTACAAAAGTAAACCAAACTATGATTTTCTACGATTCCGAATTGCGGGCTAGCCCTTCATCCCCATTCCTGATGTGAATACAATTGCAAATTATACGAATATCACGATATCTTTCATGCCATATTTTAGAATACGAAAAATCGCTATCATGGACCAAAGGGTATTGCCAGACCTAAAGGACTCTGTTCCCTTTGTTGCGCCTTACCAAGCAACCAGCAACAAAAGGAAAGCTTTCCCCCATGAACAATCAATCACCACACCCCTGCAAGCCCAAGGCAATGGAGTAAAGGGGAAAAGAACCAGTTACTGCCTGGGGCGAATGGTTCTTTTCAGCATGCACAGCAACATATATAATGAAAATACACCCTTTGTAGCTGAAAATACCTGGTACAGAATTGCCCTAACCATATGAGTTCATATGATTTTTTAAAAAACCAGCCCCCAAGGGATAGAGGGCAGCAATGGCTTGGGAGGAATAATCCTAAAACCTAACTCCCCTGAAGGGCATGATAGATTGCCCGACAAACTGCATGAGAAGGCTTTGCTGGAAAAACTGGTTTAACAAGCTTTATTTTCAGATCTCTATCCATGGATAAAAGCAACAAACAGCCCCTATTTTTATGGCCAAAAGGCCCATGCCTTTTTATCCAGGTTGGTTCACCATGCCCCACAGGGCTCTAAAGTCACCACAAAGCTCTCTGTATCGCTATTTTAGCAGACAAGGGCTAAAGCCTTGGTTTTCCCTATAAAGTCTATCATGTATGAGAACGAAAAAAAAGAGAAAACCTATGGATCAATAATCAATGGAATCGAGGGATTGCTATGAACAGATTTACCATCCCCAGGGATATTTATTATGGCAAGGATTCTTTAGCAGTATTGCGCACTTTGTCAGGCAAACGGGCTGTCCTGGTGCTAGGGGGCGGCTCCATGAAACGATTCGGTTTTGTGGATAAAACCCTCCAATATCTCCAGGAAGCTTCCCTGGAAGTAAAACTTTTTGAACATGTTGAGCCAGATCCATCGGTGGAAACCGTTATGGCAGGAGCTCAGATGATGCGGGACTTTGAGCCGGATTGGATCATTTCCTTGGGCGGCGGTTCCCCCATTGATGCGGCCAAAGCCATGTGGGTATTTTATGAATACCCAGAAACCACTTTTACAGAACTGATTACACCCTTTCAATTTCCTACCCTGCGGCAAAAGGCCCGTTTTGTGGCCATTCCCTCCACCTCAGGGACAGCAACAGAAGTAACAGCCTTTTCTGTGATCACGGATTATGCCACAGGGATCAAGTATCCTTTGGCTGATTTTAACATTACCCCGGATATAGCCATCCTGGATCCCCAATTGGCGGAAACCATGCCCCAGTCCTTAACAGCCCATACAGGAATGGATGCCTTGACCCATGCCATTGAGGCCTATGTATCCACCGCCCATTCCCCATTCACGGATCCCTTGGCTTTAAGGGCCATTCAAATGGTTTTTGACCATTTATATCATTCCTGGCAGGGCAAAATGGCAGACAGGGAACAGATGCATTATGCCCAATGTTTGGCAGGCATGGCTTTTTCCAATGCCTTGTTGGGCATTACCCATTCCATTGCCCATAAAACCGGGGCCATGTTTTCCACCGGACATATTCCCCATGGTTGCGCCAATGCCATCTATATGCCCTATGTGATTCAGTTTAATGCCCCCAAAGCAGCCCAGCGTTACGGGGAAATCGCCCGGTCCATTGGGCTTACAGCCCAAACAGACCAAGGGCTCATAGAAGCATTATGCCATCATATCATTGCCTTGAATCAAAAGCTAGGGATTCCCAATTCATTGCAAGAATATGGCATCAAAGAGTCAGAATTCCTAGAAAAACGCTCCCACATTGCCCAATTGGCCCTGGAAGATGCCTGCACAGGCTCAAACCCCAGGCCCGTCAACCTGGAAGAAATGGAAACCCTATTGACTTGCATCTATGAAGGCAAACCCGTTGACTTCTAAACCAAACATACCAGGCCGAAGCAGTTCCTTTCCCCTGGGCATAAAAGCAGCCCTTTTCACTGCAGGGTTACAAGCCAAATGGCCGGACACTATGGGCCGGCCTTTTGGCAGGCCTGGACAATAAGAAAATGGGCAGGAATTTGAACATAGGTATCATTTGCCATCCACCTGATGCTGGTAGCAAAAATGAAATCCTGGAAATCATGGAGGATTGTTTGCCTCCTCAATCATTTTGCTATCCCAAATGGGAAAAACATATTACATCACCTGTCCCAGGGGAGCATCCCCAGGGGATATATTCTACCCCAAGGCCCCAAAACAAAGAAAACCGGCATGCATATTCATACCGGCGGTTTATTCCTATCATCCACTTTTTGATCCCTGTTTAACCTCATTCTATCTATCCCAGACCTTCATAACCAACAACACATGTTACATACTTTGGAGCTCTCATGGGGTCAAATCCACCACCACAAGCTCCCCTAACAAGGGCATGGCCTCAATATGTAAAGTGGAGCCGTCAAAGGTCATGGTTTGCTCAAAGGGCCCCTTTTCCTGGACCCAAGCTTCATCCAGCCCATCTGCCTGGGGATATATTCCGTCATGCTCCGCGGTATACCCAGGAATATCCTCATCCTGCATGGTATAGCGAAATCCTTTTATAGCCCCGTCAGCATAGGTTACCACAGCCCGTTCCTTATCAGTCTGAAAGGCATATTGGTCCTGGCCCAAGGGGATGAACTCATACAATCCCGAAGCTTGCCCGTTCGTTGTGACATTCATTCGCAAAGAACCAACCTGGGGATCAAATAAACAATGTTGTTGGACTTCACCGTCATTGTTGGTAAAGGAGATCGTATAATCATGGGCAGCATTGCGGGTAACCTTGGGGTTTATATTGCCTAACAGTTCAATCCTTTTCAAAATTTCCCTTTGACTGCTTTGAAAATCCTTTTCCTGTAGCCCAGCGGTAAAAACCAGCTCCTCATCTGACAGGGGATACAATAAAACCGTGAAAAGGGCTTCATTTTGTTCCGCCATCCCATGAACCAGGCCCTGCATTTGCCGGGTTATATGCTCCAATTGTTGGTAACAAGAGGCGTAATCAGAAGCCTTGTCCCCCACAGAAAATTGGCTGTTCATCCCCTCGTCGCTCCCAGGCTCTGCCATATTTTCACCTTCACATGCAGCCAGGCTAAAGGCCAAGGCCAATATGACCACCATAAAGCATACTTTTCTCTTCATACCCTTTCCTTTCCTGTAGTTTTCTCATTTTGATATCCTTAAGAATTTCCCCTAATTCCCCAGCCCTCCCCTGGAGACTTTTTCCTATCTTTCCCTGCCCAATTGCCGAGGGGATGCATGGAACCATTGGAACCGCTGTTATCACCTCTTTCCTTCAACCTATCCCCTATTGCATCATCAACATAACCAGCAAACAAGATGCCAGTGGATAAAAATAACCCATTCAGCTGTATTGACTCAACAAGCAAAGGGGCTTTGGCAGCTATTTTTTACTGCCTCCTTTTTGGTCATTTTTCCTTTCAAATCAGGTATTTATCAATTGACCAATCTATCTGTATCCAGTCACGATATAATCCAGTCTTTATGATAGCAAATTATCCTCCCTTGGGCATCATCCCAGGGGTGATTGTCCAGGTTCCTAGAGGATGATTGAAAAGGTGATTTTAGTGTCCCCGTCCTCTTCTGGAGCTTTTCATTGGGAAGCAACCAATAATGACCCAACAAGGACCAGCTCTTTTTAAGCAAAATTCCCAACCATATTGTAAGCCCCAAGTCCTTTGTATAGCAATACCGATTCACCGCCAGCTCCATCCCTTTTGCGTTTCTCATCCTATTTTCAGCCAAGTCCAGCCTGGTATTTGCTCACCTTTCATATTAGCCTAAACATGGCTAGATAATGTTTGCCTTCATTTCCTTCCCTTTTCTGCTAAAACTTTACCAAGAGTAACAGCGTCCCAGCTGTCAGGATAAAAAGGCCAAACAAAGCTTTGGGCTTAAGCCTTTCTTTGAGGATAAGGGCGGAAAATGCCACTGTCACCAAAATGCTCAATTTGTCAATGGGAACCACAATGCTGGCCTGCCCTTCCTGAAGGGCTTGATAGTAAAAAAGCCACGAGCCACCGGTGGCCAGGCCAGACAGAATCAAGAACAACCAGCTCTTTCTATCAATCAGCTTGATTGCCCTTTGTTGCTTCTGGGCAATCACAATGAGCCAGGCCATGAAAAGAACCACCACAGTGCGTATGGCTGTGCCCAGGTTGGACTCCACATCTTGAATTCCGATTTTGCCCAGAATCGCTGTCAAACTGGCAAATACAGCGGAAAAAAGGGCCCACACCATCCATCCCCTGCCAAGAGGCATGGAAGCAGTTGGGGGTTGCCTTTGGATCATCAGGTAAGTGCCCCCCAGCATCAGCCCCATGCCCAGCAACATAGGAAGACCAAAGGGTTCCCCCAGCAACAGAAAAGCCAGTATCATGGTAAGAACAGTGCTACTCTTATCAATGGGAGCCACTTGGTTCACATGCCCCAGCTGCAAAGCCCGAAAATAGCAAATCCAGCTGGCTCCAGTGGCAAGGCCGGACAAAACAAGAAACAACCAGCTCTTCCCCCCAATGTCCCCAATGGTAGCCCCAGACCCCACAACCATGACAATGAACCAGGCAAAAAGCACCACCACCACAGTGCGCAGCGCAGTGGCCAAATAAGCATTTACCTCCTTGACACCGATTTTGGCCAACACAGCGGTGAGGCCTGCAAAAAAGGCAGAACAAAAAGCATACAAAATCCACATGCTCCGACCAACCTTTCTATCTGACAAAAGACACTGGTTTCAGGAAAGAGATTTGCGAATGGTAAATCCCTTCTTGCGCCTAGGGCAAAACCTGCTGTTTATATTTTGATAGCAGGCTTTTTTGATGTCTTAAGCTTAGGCCATGGTAGAGGAGCATCCAACAAAGGCTTCCACTAGCCAGCAACCTGCCCCTACCCCAGGACCATACTACCATTGTCCCCTATATCCAACAACAAGATTCCCGCCAGATTGCCTTGATTGGTTCCAGGATTACCTTCTTAGCTGATCCTAGCCGTGGTTTCAGGCCTTCAAAAATGCCTTTGATCACCCTATAAAAGGGGAAACACACCACTTTTAGGCCGTGGGCCTTTGGTCTTGTTGCCAAGGCCTCTCCTCCATGCCATGTTCTTTATACCCCGTAATTCCCCCAAAAAACTGGCCCAGGCATCATACTTGCATACCAAAGAGCCCTTTGCTTTGCCAAAGTCTCCTTTCTATTTCCTTTTGTTGCTGCTGGTATTCATATTCATCATATTGAGGCTTGCATAACCACTGGCCAGGGTATCGTAAACTTTCATTGTGGGAGCCAACCATACAGAGCCTGTCCCCCGAAATACATTGACCAACCCCTCCCCGCTAACTGCTGAGCCCAATAAGGTTTTTGCCGAGCGTTCCACTGTAAATGATATATTGCCTGTGCGCAGCACAGCAAAGTTCCCATCCACTTTCAAGGTATCTTGCTCCAAGTGGATGATATCAATCTCACTGAAAGGCACAGTGCATTCAAGCACAACAATACCAGGCCCTGTAAGGGAAATTTGAAATAAGCCCTCACCACCTAGGATGGCTGAACTTACATTCTTTTGCAGAATCGGTTTGACTGTTACAGACCCCTGGGCACAATAAAACATGCCTTTATCCACAATGGCTTCTTCCCCTGCTTCCAGATCCAACAAAAAATAGTGTTTAAAAGACGGCTCTAAAACCAGAAGCCCTGAACCTTTATACTCAGGCTGGGACACTCCCTCACCAGTCACAGCACTGGAAAACATTCTACCAATCACATTGCCTGCCGTTACCCCTGAAACCATTTCCAGATTTCCTTGAAAATAGCTCATAGCTCCTGGCTCAATTCGTACAGAAGACTGCTTGATATAAATGGCGATTTGCCTTGCCCGTATATTTTGCTGGGACATGAAATAAAGATATTGAGCCATGTTGATATCCGTAAGGCCAAATAGGGATTGATATTCTAAAACCTCAACTTTGATACCCTGGTTTTCTATCTCATCGATTATTTTTATATTTTCCCGGGTTCCTATGGCATTGATTTGATGCATCATATACTCCTTTCCTTTTACAACCTCATGTTTCAACAAATTATTTAACCAATATAATTGGAAACCCTTAGTATGGTCAATTCTTTTTTAATGAAAAAACAAATTGATAGGGATAAAACAGCTGTTTGTTCATTTTTTACATTGGGATTTACCAAACATGAAACAACATGCATGCTCACTTGAATAAAAAAATTCAACGCAATTGAATTTACGATGAATTTTTTATTGCAAAATTATCAATTTTTTAGGCATAATTATTACGATTTGGCTAGTTTAACAATTTTAATTGTATTTTGTAATAATTTCTCTACCTTTTCTTTTTCTTCTGCAGTCAATCGTACTAACATTTGACTTATTAAGGCATCATCCTCATGGCCAAAAATAAGATAATCAGCAGATACTTTTAAAGCATGGCACAACTTTGATAGGGTCATGGCAGTCATGCCTTTTTTCCCAATTTCGATATCTCGGACAAAGGCAACTGAAATGCCCGCCAATTCGGCTACTTCTTCCCTTGTATAACCATAGCTTTCCCGAATCCCGCGTATCCTTTGCCCCATTCTTAGATTAAAATCTTTTTTCATTTTATAATATCCTTATTCTTGTATAGTCTTTGGACTAAGTTTATGGTATACTATCGAAAAATTAAATATACTATCATATTTATTTTTAAATACTATAGTATATTTAATACCTCAGATAAGATGCCTCCTGTTTTTGTTTTTAGAATGAATACGAATGTAATTCATTCTTTTCTTTTTTATCATTGGATACAAGGGATACAAGGCGCTGAATTGTATTTTTCTTACATCATGGGTCAAAGGTTACGCCTCTTACTACCTTCAGCTTCCACCTCACAGTGCTTCTTGTCTTTATGTATGGACACTAGAAAAACGCATGACCAATTGGCCATGCGCTCCCTTTATCTTTTTTGCTCTATCCCTTCCGAAACGCTTCATCAAGCGTATTGACAGACCACGAAACACGGGCCTTAGGGAACGTCTTTATTACATCCAAGTCCCGCAGCACCAAATCGGATTTTGTGACTATGCTGATTTCCGCTCCGTTGTTTTGAAGCTGTTCCAGCAGCACCCTTGTTCGTTTCTTCCTGTAGGTCTGGGTCGGTCACGGAACCAACAAACAAACGCTTCCCTACGTATCTCTGTGGGTTTCGGATTTCAGGCCAGTATTTCACGGTTCCCCACAGCTCCGGGTGGCCGGTAAATTGTTTCATAAAGAACGCATAACAGTATATACAAGCATAGGCACAGCCCCCACATAAGGGTTGACCGCATAATCCCCTACAGGAAGATTGGATTTTGATAATATGCTTTTTACCGGAATACCTTAATTCCGTTTGTATTCATGGCTTTAAGAAGCTCCTTTGCGCCCCTTGCTGTACGGTGTCGGTAGGGTTCAAACGCCCCAGCAGCAGAGGGGATTCAGGCACATGGAGTTTGTAATTTTCCCGGGCTTTCTGTGGGTTCGTATTTGCATAGCAATATTTACAGCCATTCAGACAGGTATCATATGCCCCTATATCCCGGCTCTCGATACAATGACAGCCCTGCCGCAGCCCTTTGTGTTTCAGCTTGCGGAATTGAATCCCATTTGCCCGCCCGATCATGTCCAACGTCATGCAGCCGGAGGGAGAGATACCATAGCGTGTGTAATCGCCGTTGGTTCCGCAAGTCTGGATAGGGATTTTATATTGAGCCGCAATCACTCCAAGTCCAGCCGCCAGCTCGTCCTTATCCTTCTCCGTCAAAGGAATCAGTTCTGGCATATTGGTTTGCAGCTTCTTATACATTTCCACAAAGCTGAAAATGCAGCGGTCAATATGGCCGGATAAGCAGGCCGCCATACGCTCAAAGGTTTCCAGATGACGCCGGACGGGATATTCATTTGTCAGCAACACCGGGTCATACCGCCATGCGATACGACAGGCACCAACAATCTCCGACAGTTTTATCAAGGTGTTGATACTCTCGTCAATACCGGGAACACCCGGCTCAATATCCTTTCCGTAAGCTGTAATCGTATAGTGAAAATAGGTATGAAAGCGCCCCGTGATTTTGCTGATATGCGGCAAAATGGGAGCAAAATTTTTAGAGCAGAACACCACGCAGTCTACTTTATCCGGGGTCAGCTCATATCGCGTCACTTTATTTTGAAACAAGGGATTGCGGGAAAGGACATAGTCTTCTTCAAACCGCCTCAACAACCAAGGCGTGTAGTATTGGACTGTATCTGTCCGTCCACCTGTATTGATAATCATTGTGAATCCTCCTGAATTGCTTCAAATTTCAAACGCATTTGCTCAGAAAAAAAATCGGTCAACTGTACCAAAGCCGCTTGTTGTTCGTCGCTCAACTCTGCCATCGCGTCATTCTCCGCTTGTGCAGCGGGGGGAATAATACGTGCCACATATTCTCTGCCAGTCGCAGTGAAGCGTATAATCTTGTTGCGCCGGTCAATTTTGGATTCCTCGAAAGCGATGTAGCCACTTTTCCAGAATTTTTTAATTGCAGCACTGACGGTCTGCTTTGTGGCCGAAAGCCGTTCACAAATCCCTGCCTGCGTACAGCCATTTTCTGCAAAGTAAATGATATCCAAAATAAACAGTTCCTTTGTGGTTAAACCATGTTTTCTGGCATACCCCTCATAAGCAGCATATTGCTTATCCCGCAACCGGCAATACCTATTGACATAGGTATTAACACTCTCTCTGTTCATATAGTACCCCTGTTCAGTACGATATTTGATAGTCTGATATTTGACTATATTAAGTATGACACCTGCACTTGTTTTTGTAAAGCCCCAAAGTAAAACGGAGACCTTATAGCCTCCGTTTTGTATCATCAAATAATTCTCAAATAGCACGGTCAGTAACGTGCCTTTCTGCGGATCCTGTTTTGACAAGTTGCGGGTGAGAGCGTACGCCATTTTGCCATGTTCTCGGCACGTATGGCCGTTTTCTTGACCTCCATTTTTGCACCTATTTTTCCGCGCTGGCCCCCTGTCAGCCCCTGCCCGTAAAGTCTGCCCTGCCTCTTGCGGTTTTGGGGAAGGTGGCATACTGTTACAGACAACCACGAAATTATCTTATGTGACCGCAACATTGTGGAATTGCGGGATATTCTGAAACGGAAAGCCTCTAAGTTTCTACCGGATGCGGAAGTGTTGCTTGCGGAAATGTCCTATAAGCTGATTCCAGCGGTAGACCATGTGGAAAAGCTGATACGCGACGCAAAAGACCAGCCGATTTTAAATGTAGCTATCGTATCTGATGTGGATATTATTCTCACAGGGGATAAGGATTTTCTAAGCCTTGAAATGGAACATCCCAAATGTATGACAGTTGCACAATTCTTTGAGAATGAGGGGGTGGAAGAATAATCTCTGCACCCCCTGGAAGAAAAGTACATGGGGCAGAAATCTGAAAACAGGTTCCGCCCCACGTCAGTTTAGGAGCTTACATTGCTTAAATCTTGTTTTTCAGCATACACTAAGCTGGGGATTTCCACCTCTACTGTACGACACCAAAAGTTTATGTTTCGGGAAAAGGCCAAATAGCCAAGCTGTATCTAGCTGTATACCAGCGGTATTTGAAAACTCCTCTGCTGGAAAAAATGACATAATCTCCATTCACAACCAGGCCAAAATAGCAGAACAACCAAACAAGCAATATTCCGAAAAAGAGGTCAATCAAATTTTACCCTCCATGTATGAATATTTTCCCACAATCAAAAGATATTTGCTTGCCTATGGCTTTATGAATAGAACCAAAGATTGCGCCCACTATTGGCTCACTTAACCCTTATCCAATGTCCCATAACCGAATAGGTTCTTGTTCGTCCAAGGGAGATGCTTGACAAACAGGGTACCCTTTTGCCCTACCCCTGGAGCGGGATTTGTCTTGTAAAACCTGGGGTTGTTCGGTACAATAAAAGCATGTCTAAGAAAATTCGCCAGGCCACTGAAGCAGATGCTGCTCACATCCTAGCCATCTATGCCCCTTATATCCAAAAAACAGCCATTACCTTTGAATATGAAGTCCCCAGCCTTGCTGCCTTCCAGGCCCGGATCCGCTCCATTACAGAAATGTACCCCTATTTGGTTTGTCTGATTGACCAAACAATTGTGGGGTATGCCTATGCCCATAAACAAATGGAACGGGCGGCTTATCAGTGGAATGCTGAACTATCAATATACCTTGACCCTACCTATGTACACCAAGGCATTGGCAAAGCCCTTTATGCTGCTTTGCTTGCTATATTGACCCTGCAAAATGTCCAAAATGTTTACGCCGGGGTTACGGTTCCCAATCACAGCAGTGAAAATTTGCATACCTTTTTTGGATTTCAGCCAGTGGGAATTTCACAGGCTATAAGAACGGAACCTGGCATGATGTCAGGTGGTTTGAAAAAAACATTGGTCAACAGGAAGGGGCTCCCAAGCCCTTTCTTCCCTTGGGAAAGATGAAGGAACATGTATTGGAAGAGATGATGGACAAATGCTGTAAATTCATTCAATTGCCTTAAAAAAGAAATCAAAGGAGACATACATGATGGCAGAATTTATGACCCCCCCACAACATATTAATTTTTCCGCTAAAAAATTATTTGACCATATGGGAGAACTGCTGGACGGGTCCATCGCCTATTTGGGCAAACAAGGAGGCGGCCCCCAGGAACAACATACCCATGCCCACAATCATTTGTTTGTGGTGGTAAAAGGCGAGGCCAAGGTAAAACTGGAACAAGAAGAAATCTTAATCAAAGAGAATGAATCCTTTTATGTCAAGGGCGCTATGCCCCATTCCATCTGGAACCATTGGGATGGCACCACCATTATGCTTAATTTATCCATCAAGGCGTAAAGCCCTTTTTTCCCAGTTTTTAAGAAATAAGCAAAATTGCTGGTAAAATTTTCAGCAGCACATTCGCTTGCGATACCAAGGAATGCAGCAAAAAGAGCTGTTTAGGGCATCTGACTGGAGATGTTTTAAACCAGCTCTTTTTATCGTGAAAATACCTATTTCTTTCTATGCAAGTGAATTCTTTCATTCATCACATGATTCATCACATACAATGCAAAATCAAGCACCAGGATTTATTTCTTGTTCATGGATTGACGTAGCGCTTGATACAACTGATTCACATCAAAGGGTTTGGGGAGAAATCCAGTCATGCCCGCTGCCATTGCTTTCTCCCTGTCCTCTTGAAAGGTATTGGCAGTCATGGCCAATATGGGAATGATGTTAGCATCAGCCCGCTGCATAGCCCGAATTTCCTCTGTGGCCATGAGACCATTCTTCACAGGCATGTTGATATCCATGAGAATCAGGTCAAAATATCCCTCTGGCTTTTGGGCAAACAACGCCACTGCCTGGGCACCGTCTGCCGCCCTTTCCACCATTACATCTTGCATTTCCAACAGTTCCATGGCAATTTCAGCATTAATATCATTATCCTCAACCAAAAGTACATGCAAGCCCTGCAGCGAAACCTCCGGGTTATCCTCTGCCTCTTTCTGGGCAGAGGGCAAAGTTCCCTGAAAAACAGGTAGCTGAATGGCAAAATAAAACGCTGATCCCTTTTGGGGTTGACTTTTTACTTTTAGCTCACCCCCCATGAGCTGCACCAAATTGCTGGTAATGGCCAAACCCAATCCAGTGCCCGGGGCATTGTGATTGCTATTTTCCAGCTGCTCAAAGGAATGGAATATTCGTTCCAGATCCTCTCCCTTAATGCCAATGCCAGTGTCTTTCACACAAAAAACTATGGTTGCCTTTTCAGTGATCCGGTTTTGTTCTGTTACGGACAGTAAAACAGCTCCCCCTTGATTGGTATACTTGCAAGCATTGGACAATAGATTGGTCAAGATTTGCTTGATACGTATTTCATCCCCCACAAACAATGAATCAACCAAATCCACATGAATGGTCAGTGTAAGGCCTTTGTTTTCCGCCTGAATGGTAAACATGTTTTTCATCTGTTCTGCCACTACGATTAAATCAAAGGGAATACTTTCAATTTTCATCTTCTGGCTCTCGATTTTAGACATATCCAGCACATCATTGAGCAAGGAAAGGAGAAACTGGGCTGAGCTATTGATTTTATCCAAATTTTGCTTCACCCCAGGCGTGATTTCATCCGACATCCGGGTGAGGCTTGTTAGCCCAATGATGGCGTTCATAGGGGTGCGAATTTCATGGGACATTCGAGAAAGAAAATCCGACTTAGCCTTGCTGGTTTCTTCCGCCTTTTCCAGCTTTATCCCCATCATTTTATTGTTCATCTTGTAGCGGGTGAATAACAAAATAATCATAGAAAGCAACAGGATAAATCCCACACAAACAACAAGCATGGTCAAAGGATTGGTATAAAGCAAAGTTTTAAGGGTCACTGATCTTTTTTGAATGGTCAGGAGATCTTGCGCAAGGATATAGTCAAGCTCCTCGGCGGACAGGTTGTTGATTGTCTTGCTCAATACAGAATATAGCGGCACATTGACTGGCAGAGGGAGGGCTAAGGTCATTTCCTCCACCAGATTGGTATCAGCCATCATGGTGATATTGGCATAATAGTCTTTGAGATACATATCCTCCACAAAGGCTGCTGGCATTCGCGTATAATCTGCCGCACCAGCGTTTACAGCCCGTAGACAGGTCTCATATCGGTCATAATATCGAATGGTATCCTCTGTCCTAAGAGGCTTTAAGTCCCGCCCATTAGGCACAGCCATCACCAGACTAGCATCAGACACAACCCCTTGTTTGTTGCGCAGGATGATAGAGTCCAATGTGGCGTAACTTCTGGTTCGCGCTAGACCATAGGAGGCGGCAGAGGGATCATTGTTCATAAAACAGCCTACAATATCAGCTTGTCCCTTGATCACAAGCTCAATGGACTGCTGGTAAGAATTGGCATATACATAGCTAAAGGTTAGCCCTGTGCGTTGGGAAATCAGCTGTAAACAATCCGGCAGAATGCCCTTCTTGACCTCGTCCTTCTCATAATATATAGGATACTGTTCCTTGACCACTGCCACCCGGATAGGAGCGCTTTGGCGGATAAAGTCAATCTCTTGGGTGGTAAAATCAATGGAATTGATATATGTTTCCGGGAAATATTGATTGTATAGTTCATGAGCAAAGTTAGGATTTGCCGCATAAATGGCATCCATAGCTTCATTCAGCTGATGGCACAAATCCGGCCTATCTTTCTTGGTCACAATATAATAAGGATCCCCTTCGATTTTCGCTGCCACATTGTAATTGTCTTTCATGTAAACATCACTGCCAAAAAGCAGATCCACTTCATGGGTATCAAGACAATTTTCATAGGCCTCTAAATCATCATAGGCAATCAACTGGCAATCAAGGTTATTGAAGCTAAGAAATTTCTGTAAGCGTTCGATTTTGGCAGTAGCCTTTTTTAAAACCCCAATCCGCTTGCCGTTTAATGTGTTATAGTCAAAGCTTTTGATGGTCTCATCATTTTGGCGATAAATGAGCAAAGAATAGTTTGAGCCCATGATATATTTGGGGTAATTGTAATATTTCTCAAGCTCTTTTTGATAAAACATGCCCCCCATTAAATCATAGGCCCCTGCTTGCATGCCAACTAGTAATTCACTGGAATCACCCGTAACAAATTCATATTGCCAGCCAGTATATTTGGCGATTTCCTCCAACCAATCATACACACAGCCCCCATAGGTACCGTCTTCATATACTTCGTTGAGCCCCTTGGCCTCTGGAAAAGCCACTGTTAGGACCAAAGTATCTTTTTCTTCAGTGGCAAATACAGCAGGGCAGTTGGTTCCCAGTAGTAGAAGGACAATGATCATGTATATGAAAAATCTTTTCGCCCCATGTATCATGTTTACATACCTTGTCCTTTGCATATTGACCATTGGGAAGGGATCGTTTTAAGACAATCATTGATCTACAAATTCCCAATTATCTGCTTACTCTTCATGCAGGTTCCACTACATTCGTAAACTTTATTAAGCCGTGTTTTATATTTTACTACCAAATAATAAAAATTTCTACTTCTATCTTTTTTATTTACTACTACCTATCACGCTGTTGATCCAACAGCCATAGCATTATCATATGCATCTATGATAAGCTGTTTTCATCAAAATATAAATACCCTTCCAAGGAAAAACAATGGTTTTAAATTCCCCTACTCTTTCCCTTAATCGCCAATATTTGGATTTCTTATTGTTTTAAAAAACCAATTTTTTGAGTTGCCCTCAACAAATTCTCTAAACTGCCTTTGGATATTCCTGGACTTTTTGTAGGGACACAATGAACCTTTTGCAATCATCACCAATCAAGGTCAGGATAAAAGTAATATAGGGTATGTAGAAAATCCAAGAGTCATTTTTCCTATATTTTCCGTACACCCAGGAATTGCAGAAAATTAAGGTTTTCATCTGTTCTTATTTATCCTCTGGAATGATTTGGAGTCATATTTTTGCAGCATTTCCTACATGTTATGTTATTTTCGTTACCTTTTTTGTTACCTAAAAAGCACTGGTTTTTATATCAGTGCTTTCCTCTCATTCTATCAGCTTATTTGTCTTTTCCACTTCACTTTCTTGGATTCCTTCACAGCCTTTTTCAATATTTTATTTGTATATGTAAGCAAATACTCTTCTCCTTTCAATAGACTAATCACAAATTCATTCCCATATATTCTTATGTAATTATCAACTTCTTTTATGGTTAATAAGTTTGTTTCTTTTTTCATCTATACTCCTTCCATTCTGCTAGTCTAAACATGCTAAAAATAAGACTATTCTAAAATAATATTAATACTTACTCCTAACGTCCTTGCAATCCTCACCAATACCGCCATTTTAGCCTTTTGCTTTCCAGTGATAATTTTGTATAGATGCTTGTCAGTGATTCCAATAAGCTCTGCCAATTGTTTTCTTGATATTCCTTTTTCCCTGGATAGTTTTTCTATATTCCACCCTATATAATCATACCCTATGTTAGGGGTATCCTGCTGGTGCAAGTTTCTAGGTACTTCGACACCAACTCCAATTTTCTGCAACTTATAATATTCACTCACAAGCTCATCCATACGAGCACTCAACTTAACGAATTCTTTGCTATCCATACCTTTTAGCCTTGTGATTTCGTTCATTTTCTGTCGTAAATCTTCAATTTCTCTCGACAAATTTCGCATATTAGATAATTTGTCTTTATTATAGGAACATGATACGCTACTACAAATTTTGAGGTATTATAAATAATAAAGCTGTACTTACAAAAAACCAGCCTCCCTAGAAGCTGGTATCTTCTTACACATCCCATTTTCCCAATTTATTCCATACATCCAACTGATCCATCTTCCCCAATTGAAGTATCTGCAGTTCCTTTCTTCATAGTTACAGCCACTTTTTTTCCTGCAATCCTTTGTCTCGTCTATTTGTATCAGTAGATGCTTTATTTCGGCAAGCATCTCTTGCATTTCTTGTGCTAAGTTTTTCATTTTCATGAAAATCACCTCGAAGGGTAGTTTCTGCGCACCTGTTAAATGTTCCTTCTGCTTTGTGGCACAAAAAGTCGGGCATTTAGCCCAGATATATCTAAAACCAATCCAACATTTTTAATTCTCTTAGTCCATTGATTGTTTTATAATT
>CATZDY010000004.1 GCA_958417755.1 uncultured Peptococcaceae bacterium | reverse complement strand
CTTGGGAATTTTTGAAAAGGCATTGGGTAATGAAGTCCCGCATAATTACAGATTTTTGCGTGCAAAGTCATGATTGATAAACGCCTCGTTCTGATGTCCCTCATAATTGCATTCTGTTCTTTATCTTTCCAATGTTCTATTCAATAGACAAAATAAAAAATTTTTATGATGAGTATATAAAGAAAAGAAGGAGAAATATATTCATGCATTTAAATTGCTACAAACAAGCCTCAAATGAACAAGATGCAAATTGACCATCGAAACACAGGTTAAATCATTGAACTGACAATAAAAATCTCGTATTTAACACTATGGGAAGTAGTAAGCCAGGCGAGGGCTATAAAACCTTATCAGAGCTTTCGCTAATCAAAATAGTTAAAATCAGGTGGAGGTAATAAAATGCAATATCGCAAAGGAAATCTGGGAAGAATTTTTGTGGCTAAATTGGATCATGGTGATGATTTACTGGCTGAAATTGAATGTTTAGTCACAATGGAACATATTGAAGCAGGTATTTTTTATCTTATTGGTGCTTTAAAAAAAGCATCCTTAGTGGCAGGGCCTAAAGAGTGCACCATACCCCCAGAACAACTTTGGCAACAGTTTGATGATGGCAGGGAAATCCTGGGCATTGGCACCATATTCCAAAACCAAAATAATCATCCTTCCATCCATTTGCATGGTACACTGGGAAAGGGAGACAAGCCCTTAACAGGATGTATTCGTCTGGAGACAGAAGTTTATTTGGTGGCAGAACTTATCATTCTTGAATTGCTGGATACTCATTGTATCAAAAAAATGGATCCAATCTCTGGTTTTCATTTGCTGGGATTCGCTGATCAAGAAACAAAAGCGTAAGTTTTTTTATTTTTTTGCCTCATCCTTCTGCCCAAGCATTTTTCGCAAAGAAAGTTTATGTTTCACTGAAGGAAAAAACTCAATATTGGTATGGGGAATGAATTTACTACCTACAAATTTATTCATAAAAATCTGATTGGCATTTAGCTCAAAATAAGTGATATGATTGGCAATATGTTCAATATCTTTTTTCTTATCTAAAGAAAGTAGAATTTGCCTTGCTCCCTCGGCAGACGTATTGCCTAATCGGATAATTCTATCCCTGGGTAAATCGGGAAATATGCCCACAGTGACTGCTGATTCCACATCCAAATACTGGCCAAAGGCTCCTGCAGCATAAAATACTTTTATATCCTCCATGTTACAACCAACACTTTCCAATAAAAACTCAAGGGCAGCATTCACAGCACCTTTGGTACGCATTAAATTATCAAGATCAACCTGGGTAATGACGATTTCCTGCCCATTGGCAGTATGCTCGGCAGGTACCAAACAATATTGGGAATTCTCAGAAGTAAATTTACCTGCTCTATCGATAATACCGGCTAAAAAGGCTTCAGCCAAAAAATCAATCAGTCCAGAACCACATATACCAAGGGGCAAGACATTGTCAATGGTTTGATAGGATATTTTCTTGGTTTCTGGATGAAATTTAACCTGCCAAATGGCCCCTGCCATGGCCCGCATACCACTATGCACGACCCCACCTTCTAACGCTGGACCCGCTGCCCCAGCACAGGCAACCAACCAATCTTGATTTCCCAATACAATTTCTCCATTGGTACCTATATCCACTAACAAGGAAGTCTCTTCCTGTTGATACATGCCCGAAGCAATGATCCCCCCTAGCACATCTCCTCCCACATAACTGCCCACACTGGGCATACAATAGACAGGAGCCCAAGGATTCATATGTAAGCCTACTTCCTTTGCATACATACATCCCGGACGATTCACCGTGCTGACATAGGGCATCATACAAGTTCGAGAAGGATCCAAACCCAACAAAAGTTGGATCATGGTTGTATTGGCTCCAATCACTGCAGCACTAATTGCTTCTATTCCCTGCGATTTTCCTTCTGTTAATTGACCCATCATGGTATTGATTGTTTCCAAAACAGCTTGACGTAAATTGGCTAGTCCTTTTTCCTCACTGGCCACATATATTCTTGTCAGAATATCTTCCCCATAGACCATTTGCCCATTATATGCTGCCTCAGTGGCCAATATATCTCCTGTCTGCATATCCACCAGATATCCTACAATGGTGGTTGTACCAAGATCCAAAGCAATGCCCCAATGGGGAGAAGGCGCATTCCCAGCTTGAATGTCCACCAAAGTCCAACCTTGTTCCATCAATCCTAAAGTAGTGGTAACCTCCCATTGGCCAGTATGACAAGCTTGGGAGATTTTTTGCATCATAGACACTGGAATTTGTATTGTTCCATAGGCATGTAAAGCATCCCTTAAGCGCTCTACATCTCCCCTATTGTCTGCCAAAGAGGGAGAAGGTAAGGTAAGAAGGATCTTTTTGGTCATGGGATTGGCTGCTATTTTTCCTCTCATGCCTGTGGTTAAAACAATAGGATTATCATGCATTGTCACACAGCATAACCTCACAAAAATAGATTTGTATTTCTTTACAACTCAAAATAACAAGAAATTAATACTTACCCAAAATCATACAACATTTTTCAACAAAACACACCAAAAAGAATTCCAAATACTAAAGCATTGTAGCAAAAAAGTTTCCATTTTTCTAATTTGTTTTAGGCAATCACTTCTAAGGATTTTCTTCAAAACAAAATACTCTGTAACACATTCACCTACCAATAAAAGCTGACAGAAGCAATATGTCAGCTTTTATTGGTTTCATCCTATGGGCTTGATTAAATCATAGGCAAAAACAGATTTAATTTATGTCAGCTAATTGATGATGGATTCATGTAAGAAAAAGGATTTAAGAAGCCTTATATTTTTTGTCACCTCCAAACCAAGAACAAATTCGCATTGTCATCTGAACCAAAGGATTTTTTATTTTATTCTCCATACTTTTCCTTTCTTCCCTAAATTTATTCACCTCTTGTTGGATAAATCGTAAATCCCTTTGTAAGTCATCCCTTTCTTCTTTCATCTCATTTAAATCTTTTTCTAACATATTAATTTCTTCTTTATATTTTTTCTCTTCATATACAGCCATCTCTAATGTTCTATCCAACTTATTTTTAAATTCCACAATTTCTGTTTGCAGTTCTGCTACCTTTGTAGCATGTTTATCCTTTAATTCAATGATATAAGTTTTATTTTCCCTATCTTTTTCCTTATAATGCTGTAACTTTGTAAACATTGCTTCTAAATTTGTTAAATTCTTTTGTAATACCAAATGAAGCTGTTGGTTCTTCTCTTCAGCCTCTTTGGCCCTCTTTACCCAAAGCCTGCATTGATATAAAATACTATTGGATTTCTTTTCTAATTTTTCTATATGTTCACGATAGCGAAAAATTTCTTTTTTTCGCAAGGATAACAGCAAATCTTTTTCTGCCATTTGGGTCATTATTTGTTCTTGCTTCCCTGATTCCTCCATTTTTAAGGCTAAAGCTGCTGCAGTTTCTTGATAAGCTAACTCGATTTCCTTTAATTGTTTTTCTATATTGACTCGTTTGCTATTTCTTTCTTCTTTGTCTCTACTCCATCTTTTTCTTTGGCGGTTTAAAGACACAACAAATTTTTGACTTAAACTTTCATAAGCAATATGAATGGCTGGCTCATAAACCCAAATGCCATTGCCTGTTTGATTGAAAAATGGAAATTTCTCCAATACCCCTTCAATGGCTTTTCCTGTGGTATCTTTCCATTGCTGAATCAATTCATATAGTTGCTGTACAGAAAGTCCCCCTGGATGGGTTTTTAATACTTTGATAACCATTTGTTTTAAGGAAAACTTAGCTGTTTCCACTTCCCATTCAGTCAGTCCCCAATACCCATTGGAAAGATGAATAAACCTTCCATCTATGATAAGCCCTGCTTCCTCGGAAACCAATGTTTTTCCTTTCTTTTTACTCTTCACCCTTCCTTTTACCATTTCTTTGACCTGAATCGGTCTTTGACGTTTTAATAAATAATTATAGAATGAATCATTCTTTCTTTCTCCTTCCAAATGAATGGCCCACTGTTCCTTTCCTTTTTGTATAAAACATTTATTTTGTTTTAAGCAACGTCTTACCTTATCCTCCACTTGTTCTCGCCCCAAATGCTCATACATATTTTTTTGCACATGGGAAATCATTTCACCCACAGACATTTGTTCAAAGAAAAAAAGTGTTTTTTTCAGTACATCTGTTATAGAATGAAGATTATTATCTATTTTGAACACCTTCCTTTACCATTAAATGTATTTCATCATATATTAACCATAAATTACCAATATCCCTTCCTCAAACACCCATTTATTTCCATCATTATCCATCTATTTTCCCTTTGAGTTGAGCCATTTATCACTAAAAATACATAAACCTCCAAAACCTTGTTTTATTTCGGTTTGGAGGTTTAATGTTATATGTTTCATGTATAAAAGATTTTATACTCTACCAGCAAAAACATGATTCCCGATTTTTGCCTCCACTGGTAAAGTCCTAATCCATTTATCTGTAGCTATTTTGGGATTATAGAAAAATAACGCTCCACTTGTGGGATCCCAACCTTTCATAGCTTGCACCGCTGCCTTGATTGAGCTCTCATCTGGTTCCAAATGAATGGTTCCATCCGCCACAGGGGTAAATTGATACACATTATTATTTTTTTGCATAATCACAGCTTCAATTGTTTTGGGGAAATCAGGGCTTTTTAACCTGTTTAGAATCACTGCACCCACAGCTACTTGACCTGTAAAACTCTCGCCCCTGGCTTCCGCATGAATAGCCTTTGCCAACATATGCAAGTCTTCTCGAGAAAACCCCCGGGACAAAACAGCCTGGACATCATCTGTTTGTCCTGGTATAACAAGCACATCATTGGGATAGATTAATGTACTGTTTAATTTATTTGTTTTTACCAAAGAATTCAGGGAAATATCATATTGTTTGGCAATTTTAAACAGAGTATCCCCACTTCGAACAGTGTATAATACTGTATCATCCTTTGTCTTAACCAAATCATTTGCCCAACAAAGGGCTTGTCCATTTGCCAAAAGTAACAAAGACAATAAAATAACAGCAATCCTTTTATTTATTTTGGTAACCATAAGTCCTCCTTTCTGCTGCAATCACTAGTGTTGACAAAAAAATAACATTTCGATACATCTATTATATGGATATACCCCCATTTTATACCATTAAAGAGGTAAAAAATTTTTCTCTACAAAAATAAGACAGTAAGAACGATACACATTCCTCTGTCTTATCATACAAACATTGTTTAATTATCCCTAACCTTCCCTATGAAAATTCACTGTTACCAAACAAAACCCAAATTTAAGCAAGCAATAGCAAAGCGTTGACAATGGTTACAGCAATTGTACTTCCCCCCCTGGTACCTGGAATGGTAATATAGGGAATATCCATTCCAGCCAACACTTCTTTTGATTCTGCAGCACCTACAAAACCAACCGGCGTCCCCACTACCAAGGCCGGGGAAACCTCGCCTTTTTCAATCATATCACAAAGGGTAAATAAAGCAGTGGGGGCATTTCCAATGGCTACAATGCCTCCATTCACAAGGGAAGAACCTTTGCGTATAGCAGCCATAGCTCTGGTAATACCTGCATCTTTGGCATCTTTCACAACCTCAGGATCATTGATCAAACAATAGCTATGCATGCCGAATTCATCCAATTTTCTACGAATTAATCCTGATTGTAACATATGCACATCTGTTAAAATATTGCACCCACTGCGTATGGCTTGCAAACCAGATTCAATGGCCTGGGAAGATATTTTAACCAATTTGGCACAACTGGGATCCCCCGTGGTGTGTACCACACGTTTGATAATCGCCTGCTCTTCTAGTGACATTTGGGCAAGTTCTGGAACAGCTTCTTCAATGATGGACATACTTTTTCTCTCTATTTCTTGCGGATCCCAAATGATATTCATTTATTCTACCTCCTCAATCCGATCCAGAACGATTTCAGCTATTTTTTTATCCGCTCCAATGTTTTTTGTCATGACAATTTCCATTTGCGGATATTTCGCCCTTTCTTCCTCCAATATTTCTGGAATATCTCTCTTCATATGCAAGCCCATATAAAGAAATAAAGGAACGACAACAACCCTTTCCATGCCTCTGGAAGCCATTTCTCCCAGCATAGCAGGCAAATCAGGTTGATTAAATTGTAAGGCAGCACCTTCCACAGCATCAAAATGACTATCCTGGGCTACCATTTCTTTTATTTTTCTTACTGTAATTGCTGCTTCTGGAGATCTGCTGCCATGGCTCAATACAATAATCCCTGTTTTCAAACACAACACCTCTTTTTTACCCATTCTTACGCCATTAAATTTTTTAGCGCTTTTAACAATGCCTCAGGGTTGCTTACTGCATCCTCAGGTTCAGAAGGTCTTTGAATCATTACCACCGGAATTTGCAACATCCGGGCAGCCTCTATTTTATCCTCTTGACCACCAGCATCCCCGCTTTCCTTGGTAACCAAAACCTCTGCTGCAAAATGCTTCAGTAAGGAAATATTTAAATCACAAGCAAAAGGACCTTGCATGGCCACAATATCTCCTATAGCCACCCCTTGTTGTAACAAATGATGAATTCCTTCTGGATCCGGTAAAATTCTGAATATTAAACGTTTTGCTTGTCCTCTAGCTGCCTGTACAAAGATAGAAGCAGTTTTACTGCCTGTGGTTAAAAAAATCGTATGAGCCAACCTCAATGCTTTATCTGCTGCTTCTTCATAGGTATTGACAGGATAAAGCAAAGGATACTCTGGCAAAGCCTGCCGTGCTCTTGCATACCGTATGTAACCAATATGACAGGTTTTAGTGGCTAATTTTGCGTTCTGAGAAAGTGTTTCAGCAAAGGGGTGGGAAGCATCCACCACTGCTTGAATGTTTCGCTCTTGCATAAACTGCGCCATCTCTTCCGCATCCATGCGTCCCCAAACCACTTCACCAACCTGGGAACCAGCCAAAGCTGCCCCATGAGCAGTTGCTGTGCTCACCAAAATTTCATAGCCTGCTGTTGACAAAACATCTGCCAATAATCTAGCATCCGAAGTGCCACCCAACAGTAAAATCATACATGATACCCCCTGGGAGTTACCATATAACCACCCATCTGTTGGGTACTTTGATTGCCAATAATGACAATGGTCAACATATCAATATCTTGCTCCAACATATGCTCCAAGTCTGTAATCACAATGGATTCATCTTCCCGCTCTGCATTACGCACAATCCCCACTGGTGTTGAAGGCTTTTTATAACGCAGCATTATCTGTCTGGCGATTTTTATTTGTTCCACTCTTTTATGACTGGCTGGATTATACAAAACCATGACAAAATCACCAGAAGACGCGGCTTCCAATCTTTTTTCAATCAATTCCCATGATGTCAATAAATCACTCAAACTAATAATGGCAAAATCATGCATCAAAGGTGCACCCAACCGTGCTGCAGCTGCAGTGGCTGAGGTAATGCCCGGAATTATCTCTACGTCAATACTGTCCAACAGGCCCTCTGCATGCAACATTTCTAAAATCAAACCAGCCATTCCATATACCCCAGGATCTCCACTGGATACAAGGGTCACACGTTTGCCTTCCACTGCTAGATCAATGGCTTTTTTACACCGTTCCACTTCCTTGGTCATACCTGTACTAATTTTTTCTTTATTCTCCACCACATCGCGAATTAAATCAATATATGTTTTATATCCTACCAATACATCACAGGCTTGCAAAGCTTCCAAGGCCCGGGGGCTCAAACTTTGTGCTGATCCAGGACCGGTTCCCACCACCCATAGCTTTCCTCCACCACTGCCACTGTTACCCCGGCATATTTTCTTTTCCGCACGATCAGTTTCCCCTTGGGACTGGCCAGTAACGCCACAGGTTCGCATACACCACCAACTCCTATCTTTTCTTCCACCAAGGCTGAACGGGTTAATCCGTTTCCCTTGACATCATAAAATATTTTTATTTCTTGCCTTGTAAAAATTTTAAGAGGTACACTTAAAACCCGGGCTACTTCTTTGAGCCCAGGCTCTTCTGCTTTGATATCCACTGTAGCCAATGTTTTGATACATAAAGGACTACAGCCCAACTCTGTTAATGTAGTTTGTATTGATTGCATAATCACAGCTGCCTCTACACCTTTTCGACACCCAACCCCAATGGTTATATTGCGGGGACGCAGTAATAATGTCCGTTCATTAGGAGGTTTCATCGATTTTCCTGTAAGCCATACAGTCCAAACATCCGCTAAACGGTTATCCAACATCTCTTTGGTTAACATGTGAAATCCTGTGGGTTCCACTGGTAAAGGATAATCCCAATATAACCCCACAGGCTCACCATTCACCAAGGCAGAATTAATCCCTCGCACCCTTTGGAATGGTTCCATAACCAGATTATATTCCCTGGCCAACACATCAACAGCATCTAAACCATGCACATCAGTGGCTGTGGTTACCACGGGAATGGCCTCAAGCATAGAAGCCAATTCTTGGGTCAAGGCATTGGCCCCTCCCAGGTGTCCGCTTAAAGCACTGATAACAAAATGTCCTTTTTCATCCAAAACCAGCACAGCAGGATCCACCCGTTTATCATTGATATGAGGGGCCAAAATCCGGAATACTATCCCCAAGGCCATAATCATTATCATTCCGTCATATTGACCAAACAAACGACCTACAGTCTTTGCCAAAGAACCCTCAAAACTTTTGGCTCCAGGACAAAGGGAAAGGTAAGTTTCAGGTAAATACAAAAAAATTTCATGTCCCTGGGCATATAATTGCTGGTTTACTCTTTTCGCTAACATTGCGCCATGCTTTGTAAGGGCCAATACCGCCAGTTTCATAGACTATTTCCCTTCAGGCTTTTTGGCTTCCCTGCAACCATGGGAAAAACATGGATCATATAATTTGGAGCGCTCATATGGTCCACTAAAAACATCACCCACCATGATAAGCGCAGTTTTTGTAATACCAGCTTCAGTGACTTTTGGGGCAATATTACTTAAATTCCCTTGTACAATTTGTTGCCCTGGCCAAGAAGCTTTTTCCACCACTACCACCGAAGTTTCCGGAGGATAACCACCAGCAATGAGCTCCTGTGCCACATCTTTGATTTGCTGTACACTCAAAAAAATACACATAGTGGTACGATGGGCAGCCAAAGAAGCAAGTTTTTCTCTTTCTGGTACTGGAGTACGTCCTTCCATCCTGGTGAGGATCACTGTTTGGGTAATCCCTGGTAGCGTAAGTTCATGGGGTACAGCAGCGGCAGCGGCAAAAAAAGAACTGACCCCTGGCACCACGGTATAGGCAATTTTCTTTTCTTCCAAGGCGTCCATTTGTTCTTGTATTGCTCCATACAAAGCAGGGTCCCCAGTATGCAACCGCACTACTGTTTTCCCTTCTCCAACAGCCCTCTCTATGACAGCCAGCACTTCTTCTAAGTCCATAGAAGCGCTATTATGTATTTCCACCCCTTTTTTGCAATGCTCCAACAATGCCGGATTCACCAATGAACCTGCATAAATCACAACATCTGTTTCTTGAAGTAAACGCAAACCTTTCACTGTAATTAATTCTGGATCCCCTGGTCCAGCGCCAATAATATAAACCATTCCCTGCCTCCTCCCATCTCATCGAATATATTCAGTGGCAAATCTTTTAATTCATTTTACGATAAGCCCTTTTGCGAATGATCAGCAAAGACATATAATTAGGTTCAATGCTTTTCATTTCATCTAAATCAGATATATGATAGCCACCTTCATAGCCACAACGGTTATACAGCATAGCATTATGCTCCAAGCCCAAGCTTTTGAGCATATCCACCACTTCAGGCAAACGACGGCTGACTTTCATCAATACCACATTATCAAATTGTTGAATCATTTCTTTCAATTGTCCTATTCCATAGGCTGCTGGCAAGACCACTATGGTCTCATCTGCTTCAGCCAAAGGCTCCTGCAACAAAGAAGCACAAGCCGCCATAGCCATAATACCTGGAATTGTTTCAGTCTCAATGGCAGGATACACATCCTTTAAATAAGCCAATACATATCCATATGTACTATAAAACATGGGATCCCCAATGGTGATAAAAGCGACTTTCTTTCCTTCCTGCACCAAAGCAGCTACTTCTTCCCCTGCTTTTGCCCAAGACTCCTCCAATACCTTTTTATCCTTTGACATGGGAAATGATAATTCCAATCTTGCGACCTTATCCTGTAAAGAATCCTGAGCCACTGTTAAAGCCAAGCTATCCTTATCAGCATAGGACTTGGGCACACAAACCACATCAACTTCTTGCAAAATACGATGGGCTTTTAAAGTTATTAATTCAGGGTCTCCAGGTCCTACACCAATACCATAAAACTTACCCTTCATGTTTTTCCTCCTCCCTCCATGCTGTTATGATAAAAACAGGATTAGTACCCCGTAGCAAATGACTATGACCCACCATCTCGCTACGTGCCATGGTAACCTGCACAATATCTGTTGTCCAAGGCGTATGCAAACAATTGATTGCCTTTTCTAATGTATCCAATGTAACAGCATTGATGACCATTCGTCCACCAGGTAAAAGTTTTTCTTCTGCTACACCCAATATTTCTTTCAGCTTTCCCCCAGACCCTCCCACAATAATACGATGGGGTCGGGGTAAATCCAACAATACATCCGGGGCTTCGCCTGCTACTGAAACAATATTGTTTAAGGCAAACCGCACGGCATTGTCCTTGGTTAAAGCAACTCCTTCTAAGGACTTCTCCACCGCAAAAACTTGTCCTTCTGGAACCATCATAGCAGCTTCCACTGAAATGGATCCTGTTCCACTCCCCAAATCCCAAACCACCATACAAGGACCCAATCTAGCTTTGGCCAAAGTAATGACTCGAATCTCTTCCTTGGTCATAGGTACTTTTCCCCGCACAAAAAGATGATCTGGAATCCCTGGGGTTGTATATTGCCATTGTTTATTCATTCACAATCACCATCACGCAATTATGTTCCTTCCCCGCAGAATCATTGGCTAATTCCTTCACAGAATAAGTTTTTACCCATTCAGTAGCCAATGTTAAGTTGCAACAAAGATGTACAGTTTTTTCCCCTAAACCCATTTGCTCCAACATAGCAGCAAGCATGGAGGGGGTAGCATTTGGCCCTGTCAGTACAGCAGCCTTTCCATGTTCTTTAATTGTAGCAGCCACGGCGGCAGGTTCCCGGCCATGGGTACTTAATAATATAGCATCTTGCCAAGGCATAGCCAACCTGGCAAAAGCTTCTTGAAAAGAACTAATCCCTGGAATTACCAGTAAATCTTTTGCCTCAAAGTGCTTTTTCAAATACGTTAATATGCCATATAAACCAGGATCCCCTGTGGCCAATATCACGATATTTCGCTCCCGGTTTGCTTTGATATAAGAAACCATTTCTGCTAAATTATTTGCAATGGTAAAACTGTCTTTTCCCTGGGGCGCAAAGGTCTCCAAATGACGTTTACCCCCTAATACCACATCTGCTTGGGAAATGATCTCCATGGCTTTGCCTGTTAGATAATTTTCTCCCCCAGGCCCCACCCCAATTACGGCAATTTTGTGCATCCCAACATCCTCCCAATATCTCGGGCAGCTTGATCCAATCCAAGAATCTGACCATCCATAGACAACATCACTGTTCCAACTTCCAAGGCATCATAAACATGCTCTTTGGCTCTTTGGCTAGCCTTTTCCGCTAAAACATGGAAAAGCTGGCCAAAACCTTGGGCCTTAATATAGGAAATCATGCCTTCCAAGGTATTGGCCTCCATAATTTGCTTGACAAAATCAACATTAGCCCCGCATAAAGCTGCATTGGCCGCAATCACTTCTCGGCGACCGTCAGCCACTTTACTATGAGTATGGAAGATTCCTCCAGCTACTTTTGATAATTTTCCTATATGACCCCATAAAAGTATCCTTTTAATTTCATACTTACAACAACATTCCAGCATAAAACCAACAAAATTACTCATCTCCACCACAGCGTCAGGGTCAAAACCAAATTGCTCTACTGCTTGTTTCCAGCTCATTCTACCAGGAACCAACACCAGACTTTCATGGCCTAAAGACACTGCTTGGGCGATCAAAGGTACCAAGGAATCTTTAAATGCTTCTTCTGACATGGGATGCACAATGCCTGTGGTTCCTAAAATAGAAATACCACCTTGAATACCTAACCTAGGATTTAAAGTGCGGACAGCAACCTTATCTCCTCCAGGGACAGAAATAGTGACCACCAGTCCTTGGGTATTTGTCACAAAACATGCCAAAGCATCCCGAATCATTTTTTCTGGTACAGGATTAATAGCAGGTTGTCCCACAGGAACTTGTAAGCCTGGCTTTGTCACAACCCCCACTCCAGGACCACCTTCTAAAATTAGCTCTCCTCCTGGGGCTAATTTTACTTCAGCCACCACTTCCATTCCATGGGTAACATCTGGGTCATCTCCCCCATCTTTGATTACCACAGCCCGGGCCCCATCAGATGTTCGTACTACAGAATCAATGGGTATTTCAATGGGCATTTCTTGGGGATTATATACCACTACCAAGCCAGCCAATTCCCCTGTCAGCAAAAACTTGGCTGCCGCATAGGCTGCTCCGGCTGCACAAGCTCCAGTGGTTATACCAGAACGCAGCTCCTTTTTCCCCTGGGTGGCTTTCATACGTCCACTCACTTATAGTTCACCTGCCATTCTTCGTTCACGTCTTTTTTGCAACATTCGTATATCTACATCCACCATCAAGCGATAAGGAGTGCACATCTGTAATATCCTTGAAGTTGTCCTATCTCCTAGAAATTGCTCTAAATCCTCTAAACTAATGTTCGTGGTGATAATGGTAGGCAAACAATAATTTAAACGATAATTGATGATAGAATATAGTTTGTTGCGCGTCCAATCTGTATAGTTATGGGCTCCCAAATCATCCAATATCAGCACTGGTGCAGTTCTGGCCTCATCCAACAAATCTTGTTCAGAATATCCCAAGGCTTGATGGGCGCCATAGGTAGCCCGTAGGCGATCAAGCATATCAGGAACCACTATAAATAATACAGCGCATCCTTTATCCAACAAAGCATTGGCAATACAACAACTCAAAAAAGTCTTTCCACTACCAACTTGACCAGAAAACAATAAACCGCTCACTGTGCTCGAATCTTCTAAATACTTACGCACAAAGGTCTTCGCAGCATGATACGTAATCTGAGCGGATTCAAAATAGCTTATGCTTTTTGTGAAATCATTTTTTTCCTTGGGATAGTAAGCAAAATTAAAAAATTGAAAACGATGATTGGTTAAAGCTGGAGGTAAACCCGATGATTGAAAGATATTTTTTTTCGCTCTCTCCCGAACACAGGAACAAGGGTGAGCAATTCCTTCTTTTATAATCAATCCCCTGTCTTGACACTTCGTACAAATTAAACTCATCTTTTTACCTCTCAATCAATCAACAAACATTGAATTCAACTAAACATTAACTCATATACAATTCTTTAATCAGAGCTTTTTTTCTATTTTCCTCTTTTTTATTCTTTTCCCTTTTATCTTCTTCTATAGAACTTACTTTGGCAGAACGATAACGAGCACTTTGTAATTGTCTTTCTTTAAAACGCCGATCATATTCATGAATTTCATCCAAAGTACGCAGATTATTTTTTTCCCATTCCAAAATAATAGAATCTACGTATTTTAAATTTCTAACTCCCATGAGAACTGCTCGAGACAACGCTTCTCCTACCAAAGTAGCTCCTATCTGTTTTGACCACTGTTCTATTTTTTCAACCTCAATGGGGGAAAGAGAACGGCCAAACTCTTTTTCAAATAATTTATATAGAGAAGAAAAATCTTGATTCACTTCAGTATCTTGTTCTAGAATCATTTTAGCTTTTTCGATTTCTTTGACCCGATCAAAGGCCCAAAAATCTGATAACATTTCAAATAAAGGTTCAAAGTCATAACCTATTTGTAATTCTGTATTACTCTCATGATAATAATGAGAGATTCCTAATAGGTTTCTTTCCTGCAAAGACTTTAATCTTTGCAGGATATTCTCTGCAGTTCCAGGTAAATATTGACCCAACTGTTCTATCGTTGGATAGTAATTTTTCTCCTCCATACGCAATCTTAACAATTGAATCAATAGCATCATTTCCTCATCAGAAATGCACATTTTTTTGTAATATTTTAGCAATAAATTCGGTATCCCTGTGACTCCGGAAGTCATCAGATCCGCCCCATAGGCTGCGGTAATATTAACTCGATATTTCTTTTTTACTTTGCTCTTGGTATTCATCCTGTAACACCTCATCATAAGACTTTCATTTATGAATCTTATACCATTTCCGCGCCTAACAACGTTTCCATCTGATTTAACGCCCATAGATGCGCATTGGGATCATAAGAAGCAACCCCATCCCGGTAAATCACTACCTTATAGTTGCGATTGCGTAATTCTCCTACTGTATACAGTATACTAGTATTGGTACAAACCCCAACCATCTCCACAACCCGTGGTCTTAAATCTTTCAAAATCTCATTGAGATTGGTACGGTAAAAACCATTGCTACTACTCTTGGGCACTTTCATTGCAAAAGAATATTCTTCAATCACATCTTCAATCTCTTTGATTAAACGAGCGCCCTCTGTTCCAAATACACAATGAACCGGAAGACTCTGAAATTCTAAATCTTCAGGATCATGGGCATCCATAAGGAAAACAATAGGCAATCCCTCAGCCATGTGTTCCTTTATTTTTTGCACCACAAAAGGAACAATTGCCCGAGCTTTATTCCCGCAATCAAAGGCCCCACCGTGATTAATAAAATCATTTAACATGTCCACAACAATTAACAATTTTTGGGCCATGGTTTCACCACCCCTATGTAGCCAGTTATCAGGTATTCTTGATGAATGTTTATTTTCCTGCCTGCCACATTCAGCTTTATTTTGACACAAAGATAGTCCAATGCTTATTATTTTAAATAACCAAAGGATTATTTCAATTTTTTAGCGCCATAAAATTTTGTAAAAAAATATTCATTTTATTTGTGTGAAAGAAGTATTGCAATAGAAATCAATGCTATGCTTTCCTTATTTCCATCATATCAACCAAAATTTTTTATAAAATAATCTTATTTTTACTTCCAGCACTTCATCATACAAGCCTGCCTTACTTATTTAAATTATATACCTAAAAATTTCCCCTTACAGTTAATATTCTTAAAAAATCCAATACTAAAATTATAAACAAACACGCCTACTTTTTCTATACCATTCTCTCACCCTTTATAAGGAAAATATCTTACATGATTTACCCAATATAGGTCATACAAATTAAAATATAGGAGGTACTATTGATTGAAATAAGGCCATTTTTATGTTACAATTTCACCTGAAAATGATGGCAAAAATAGTGAGGGAACACACTGGAAGAAAAAATTACTAAAAATATGATTTTATACAATGATGATTTGTTTAAAATCATGATTCCAGAGAACAATAATAAGCAAAGAAAGTTCCTAACAGTTTTGTCTGGATGACCCCAATAGCAATACATTTAAACAATAAAGGAGTGCTTTACATGACATTAAAGATTGGAATCAATGGATTTGGTCGTATTGGTCGCTGTGTATACAGAGCTGCCATGAAATATCCCACCGAAATCGAAGTTGTGGCAGTCAATGACTTAACCAATGCCGCCACATTAGCTCATTTATTAAAATATGACTCTGTACATGGAGTCTTACCCGCTGAAGTAACTGCCACTGCTGATGGCTTTACAGTTGACAACAAAGCTGTTAAAGTGTTTGCCGAAAAAGAACCTGCTAATATTCCTTGGAAGGACTTGGATGTTTCCATTGTCATTGAATCCACTGGGCGCTTTACTGATAAAGAAAAAGCTGCAGCACATCTGCAAGGTAGCGTAAAAAAAGTGCTTATCTCCGCTCCAGCTAAAAATGAAGATATCACCATCGTTATGGGAGTAAACCAAGATGCTTATAATCCTAACCTTCATCAAGTGATATCCTGCGCCTCTTGTACCACCAATTGTTTGGCACCTTTTGCTAAGGTATTGCATCAAAAGTTTGGCATTGTAAAAGGTATGATGACCACAATCCATGCTTATACCAATGACCAACAGATTTTAGATTTACCCCACAAAGATTTGCGGAGAGCCAGAGCAGCTGGCATGTCCATCATTCCCACTACCACTGGTGCTGCCAAAGCTGTATCTTTGGTATTGCCAGAATTAAAAGGGAAACTAAATGGTATGGCCATGCGCGTACCCACTGCCAATGTCTCTGTGGTCGACCTAGTTGCCACCTTAGCCAAAGATACCACTGCCGAGGAAGTAAACGCAGCATTAAAAGCAGCAGCTGAGGGAGAACTCAAAGGCATTATGGATTATACAGAAGCTCCCTTGGTATCCATAGACTACAATGGCAATCCCCATTCCTCCACCATAGATGCTTTATCTACCATGGTCATGGAAGGTAATATGGTCAAAGTACTCTCTTGGTATGACAATGAATGGGGTTATTCCAATCGTGTGATAGATACAGCCCTTTATCTACAATCAAAAGGCCTGTAATTCTTTTTTACTTATTCTTAACAGCCTTGGGTATCCCTAATAGGACTCAAGGCTGTTTTTTTAACTCATTTCAAAATATAACCTGCTGCCTTCCCCAGCAAGACCTGCTGGCTGAACGAGCAAACGCCGAGGCATGCGATTTTTCAAATGAGCTACATGGCTGATTACGCCAATGGTAAGATTCTCCTGGCGTAATTGCTCCAAAGAAGTAATGACTGCTTCCAATAACTCTGGATCCAAGGTTCCAAATCCCTCGTCTAAAAAGAAAAACTCCAAAGGATAACAACCTTTCAATTGAATTTGTGCGGATAAGGCCAAGGCCAAGGATAAAGATGTAACAAATATCTCTCCTCCCGAAAGAGTACTTACAGGCCTTTTCACCCCTCCATTTCCATCATCTCGTACAATAAAACCGCCTTCAGAATCAACTTCCAAGGCATACCGGTAATGCGTCATTTTACCTAACCGAACGGAAGCGTCCCGGGCCACAGAAGCAAGCTGTTCTTCAGCCAAATATTCAACAAAGGCATTGCCTCGAAATAATTTTTCCAATAACTCTAGATCGTGTAAATCTTCTTTTATTTTTTTCAGATTCTTTTCTATTTTTCTCCAACGCATATGATTGGATAAGACTTTTTCATATTCTTTTTCTACAGCACCTTGTTCTTGCAAAACCTGTTCATACTTTTGTTGCGCCGCTAATACTTTGTTTTGCCATGCTTGCCATGCCTCTGCCGTCAATACTCTCCCCTGCAATTGATCCGTCAGCCACTTTTTTCTTTGTTCTGTTGCTCTTTTTTGCTCTTGATAGGATTCTATCTCCTTGTATAGCTGGTGCTCTTGATCCCCAGGAGCTAAAAAACCCCTCAAAACCTCTTCTTCATTTGAAAAACCTGTTTGTTCTAATACTTGCTTTAGTTGTTCTTGGACAAGATTTAAATTCTCCTTTGCCAAAGTATAAGCTTGCCTGTTCACAGCCAACTCCTTCGCAGCCTCACCCTTTTGCAATACAGCCTTAGAAGACCTCTCCACTGTCTGGTTCTCTGCGTTTCTTAAAACCATAAGCTGTTGTTCCACATCTTGCATTGCCTTACTGGCCGAATTCCCCAAAGTAATGGTATATATTTCTTGTTGCCAAATGTCCAACCTTTGTTTTATTTTTTCCTCCTGCATTTTTACTTGAGCCAGCTCTTGCAATATCATATCTCTTTTTTGAATATAAAAAGATAATTGCTTGCTAAGATTTATCCCTTCTTTTTCTGTAATATTTCTCTTCTCCAGCCATTTTCCATAACGAAGATCCAACAATTCAATCCTTTGTTGCTCTTTCATAATGGATCTTATCTCAACCTCCCCTCGCATATTCTCTAATACAACAAATTTCTGCTTCAATTCAATTTGTATTGCTTTTTCCTTTTCTTTGCTTTCCAATAATCCATTTTGGGCGTTTTTATATCCTTCCTCAGCCCGAGCTACAGATACACGGGCTTCATTACAACGCAATTGCGCTTCTTGTCTTTTTAGTTGTATATCACTGCCTCTCTGTTTCCATGCATCCAAAGCTTGCATTCTTTCTTTGTATCTCTTTTCCTCACTTTCCAACTTAGCCTTACACTCTTCTAAAGTAGAATCCTGCCATATTTCTGCCAATTGTTTGTATTGCATACGCTTTTCTTGCCATATTTCTTTTGCTTTTTGTAAAGCTTCCCATAATCCTCCAGCCCTTGCCAAAGCAGCAGCAGCATTCACTTGCATCTTTTCATATTCATCTCTCATTTTATTTTCCAATGCCTTTGCTTGTTGCAGTTTCTTTTCCCTTTGAGATACTTTCAAATGGCCTTCATCTCCCTGAAATGGTCGGGGATGTACCAAAGACCCGCATATGGGACAAGGCTCTCCTGATTTTAACCCAGCAGCCAAATCCCTGGATATTGTTTGCCAAAGGGCTTCTTCCATACTCTTTTGCTCTGCTGCCACGGTTTCCTTGGCTTTTTCCCAATGTTCCTTTCGCACTTTTAAGGCCTGCTTTTCCCGTAAAGCCAAGGCATTTTGTTGCTCATAGACAGCTTGATTATGTTGCATCATTTGCTCAGCCTTTTTACATTCCTGTTGACACAAACAAAGCTCCTTAAAATGAGAACGCTTTTTTTCTAACAATATGGCTGCTTGATGAATGTCTGTATCTGTATCTGGGGCAGAATTCAAATACTCCAGCTCTTTTTTCTGTAACTGCTCTAAATTTTTTTGCCATTGATCTAAAAATCCTTTTGCTGTAAGATATTTTGCTTCTTCTCGGTCAACATATTGCTCTTTCTCTTGCATTTGGAATTTTAAAGTATCTATTTTCTTTTGCGCATCTTGGTATGCTTGTAAAGCTTCTACAATGGCAGATACTTTACGGCGATATTGGACATCAACTTTACTATGCTGCAATACCTTTCCTTGGACCTCTATTTTTCTTTCCAATTTGGCTTTTTTATTCCCCAAAAGGGAGATTTGCTCTTCTAAAGGTCCCTTTCTTCGTAAAATATCACATTCAGTTTCATGCACTTCTTTTAGATTTTTTTGTAAAGCAATGCATTCCTGTTCATAGCGTACAGCTTGAATCAATTGTGTCTTTTGTTCTAGTAACAAAGGCTCTTTTCTTTTCCTTGCCTCAATCACAAAATCTTGCTCTGTTTTTGTCTTTTGAACCAATATGTCTACCCTTTTATAGGCCTCTTCACTTGTTACCCAATTCTCTTTTGCCTTATGGTAAGCTTCTAACATCCTTTTTTCTTCATGTAAAAAAGGCATAGCTTGCTGCGCTTTTTGATGTAATGCCAATCTCTTCATTTGTTCTTCCATTTTCCCCTGTAACTTTGTTAATTCTTCCAATTCATCTTCAATTACTATCAATTGTTGTTGTAACTGCCAAACATGCTGGATTTGGGAAAATGATTTTTCTAAAACATCTTTTTCTTTCTTTACATCTACAAATAAATTTTTTGTATGGCTTAAACTTTCCTTTATCTCAGCCAGCACTTTATGAGAAGCATCCCCTAGACCTTCTTGTTCTCCCCATAAATTTTCTTGTTGCCTTCTGGTTTTATCTAAACGAATTTTCAGCTTTTGCACAAAGGAATCTCCAAATTCTTGTAAACTAAAGATTCTTTGTAACATTTGCCTGCGCTCTTTTGGCTTTAGAGATAAAAACTCGGCAAATTTTCCTTGAGGTAAGACCACTGCTCTGGTAAAGTCATCACCGGATAACCCCAATAAATCTTCCACTGCTCCTGTCACAGCAGACTTTTCCGCCAAGACGGTTTCTCCCGCAACATCGATAACCACCAAACGGGCTCGATACAAAGAAACAGTGTGGGAACCTGTGCGTCGATAGACCCTTTCCACCCGATATTGTTTTACACCTGATGTGGTGGAAAGCTGAAAGGTAAAGGCCACAAACACCCGTTCTTCACCGTGATTTAGGATGCCTTGGTTTCTTGCTCCAGCCCTTGCCACTTGGCCGTAAAGGGCTAAGGTAATGGCGTCCAATATGGTGGATTTACCGCTCCCTGTAGGACCAAAAATACCAAACAAACCAGTTTCAGTTAAAGATTTAAAATCCACCACTTGTACATCTTTAAAACTATGTAATCCCCCGATAGCAAGCAAAAGAGGCTTCATGCCTTGTCCCCCAGTTCTAGCGTATCCTTTTTTTCCTCTTGTTCTCCCATGAGTTCCATGAATAAGGCCACGAGTCTTTCATCCGGTGCACAAGAAAACTTTCTAGCATAATATTGAATAAACAATTGCTCCGGGGTCAAACTCTGACGGGAAATATGAATCTCATCCTCTGGGGCTAGCTTCGGATAAACAGGTCTTATCTCCACAAAACGCTCACAGCATTTGCGCAATGCTTGAATCTCTTGCGTGGTTAAAGGAGTATCCAAATAAATCTCCAAATCTATCCAAGCATTTGAATCTCTCCTTTCCTCTAACCAATGATATACCTGGGGTATTCCCCCATAAGCTTGCCACCTAGCCAAAGGTCTACCAGCATTCAAAAATATTTCTTGGGTTTTTGCTGGCAAACCAGGCTTCACATCCACAATAGTTACAGACTTTGCTTGCCCAGCTTCAGAAAAACTATAAGCTAAAGGGGAGCCACTATATCGACATACAGTGCAATCTGTCCTTATGAATTGAGGACGATGCAAATGTCCCAAAGCCACATATTGAGAGCCAAAAGGCAAAGCCTTAGGAGAAACCAAACTTGCCCCTCCCACCGAAAAGATTGGGCGTTCTGAATCACTGGTCATACCTCCCAGCATCAAAAGATGGCTTACAATCATATTCACAGAGGAAGTCTTAAAATGAAAAGACAATTGCCCTAACAATGTCTCAATTTTTTGAGAATAGGCCAGAGCCATCCCCTGTTCATCATCCAAAGAAGCAGTCAACAATTCTTGTAACCGAGCCTCTGAAGGATATGGCAAAGTCAATAAAACAGCGGTTTCATTTGCCGCAGGAGCAACCATCTCTAACCAACATCGGCCACTGTGTAAGAACAAAGAATTGCTTTTTTCCTTATTTTGTATTGTCTCAAATCCTCCCAACAAGGCAATCCCCTGTCTTTGTCCCAATGGGTTTGCTGCCATCAAACGATCCGGGCTATCATGATTACCAGCAATCACCACGACACCCCGTTTTCCTCCTGCTGACAACCCGTCCAAAGCATAATAAAAAAGTTGCTCCGCCATAGCCGGTGGATTAACTCCATCAAAAATATCTCCAGCCAATAGAATAGCATCTACTTGATAATCATTGGCAATCTCGATTATTTCTTCAACAAATGCTTCCTGCTCCCCTATACGACTTCGCCCTTCTAAGGATCTTCCTAAATGCCAATCAGATGTATGTAAAAACCGCAAGTTCATCACATCCATTCGCTTACTTGTCCCTAATTGTATGCTTATGTTACCTCATTTGTTTACAATTCTTATCTTATCATGGATTCATTACTTGGTAATTGGTATATTCACATGACTTTACAATAAAAATATCCAAAGTAAAAAAAAGAGGCAGGTGATATCCTGCCCGGAGCTCCCTTAGAGGAGGGAAATCTTTTTAAAATAAAAAACCGGCTGGAAAGCCGGTTTTGATATTTGTCGTCATGAACTTACATCAATTCCCGCAAAACCTTTCCCTGGAAGGTAGAACGCTTAACATGCGTAGGCTGGTTTCCTGACTTATGGCTTTTTCTTCCTTCCCTCGCCTTCCCAGATACAAAATCCAGTGACATTTGGGAAAATCTTACGCCAATCACAGTGGCCGGACCGTCCGGGAATTTAACCCGGTTCCCCTTTAACTCTTCAAAAAGAGCACCTGCGCATTCATATTCATTTGTTATATATATTTTAGCATATGAATCTTCAATAGTCTATAACTTTTTTTAAAAATAGATTTCTTTTTCAAAGGCCTGGATTTCATTTGATATTTATCTAATCAATTGTTTACGAGATAAGCACCGCATCAATCGATCCACCAATATAGCCACCAGCATGCCAAAAGATGTGGCCAATATGGTAGCCCCTACAATAATGGTGGGATCACTGGAACCATGTAATACTCTTATGCCAATAATTGTCGTAGGAATAAGGGTGATACATGCTGTATTTAAAGCTAAAAAGGTACACATGGAGTTTGTTGCGGTTTCCTTATTTCCAATATTTAATTTTTGCATTTCTTGCATTGCAATCAATCCCATGGGTGTCGCGGCATTTCCTAATCCTAACATATTGGCACTAACATTCATAACAATGGCCGCCATGGCAGGATGCTCCCGGGGAATTTCTGGAAATAAACGACTGGTAATTGGCCCCATCAATTTAGCCAACATACGCACCAAACCCGATGCTTCCGCCAGTTTCATGATTCCCAACCAAAAGGATATGATGGCAATCAAACCTATAGATATTTTGACAGCTTGATTGGCTCCTTCCATGGCAGCCTTGGTTATCTCTTGGACATTGCCAGTATAAATGGCAGCAATAATTCCACCAATCATCATCAATAGCCAAACATAATTTACCAATGCTCTTCCCCCATTCTTACCCAAATGACACCACAACTTCTTTATTGATACTATATGTAAGAAATCCTTTCTTTAGAAATATAAACCTTTATTACCAACAAAAAAAGAATCCAGGCACAAGAAAAAAATAAACCCATTGTACATAAAAAAACCATAAATACCTTGGATAGGTATTTATGGCAATGGTCAAACAAATATTTATATATGCTACCAAATCTAAATCTCTTTCAGAATATGTTTTATTGTTGTTGATTCTGTTCCGGTATATCAGAACTATCTTTGCGACACATAGCATTGATTTGGTTAAGCAGCTGAGGCGCCACATCCAAAAGCCTATCATACAAAGCTTTGTTATCCACTGGAAGCAGCCTAATTTGCCCATTCCCAACCACTAAAAAACCCATTGGTTGGACGGATACACCTCCACCACTACCCCCGCCAAAACATGGTGAAGAATCTTCTTCCCGGGTTTCTTCTCTGGACTCAAATTCTCCACCTCCAGCACCAAAACCACAGGCCACCCTGGAGATAGGAATAATAGTAGTGCCATCTGGTGTTTCCACAGGATCTCCCACCACAGTATTGACATCCACCATATCTTTAATACTTTCCATGGCTGTTTTCATCAGCCCTTCGATTGGATGCTCCGCCATATTTATCCCCCTTTAAGGCATTTTAACCAATGATTTCTGGGGCTTGCTATAGCACCAAAATTCTAAGGCTTGTAATCATAATATGACCTGCTTAGCCTTGGAATATACAGAACGAATACTGCCATACCCTGCATGTTTCCTTATTTCTGCCAATCTCATTTTAAATCAGGACAATAAGCTCATTGCTTTTCCTTTTCTAACTTTGTTTGTAAGCTTTTCATTTTATTTCTTTTTTGTTTATGCAAGTAAGAAATAAACAATGTTATCAATACACGCAAGGCAACCCAGGCCAAATACCCCATCCTAACCCTTACCACACAAGTAAAGTGCATGATAAATTTACTTGTATTAAAATCAGGAACAACCATCCAAACGGGGTTTCGAAGACATTGCCCACAATGTTGAAACAACAAGGCAAATCCAGCACTTTTTAGGCTCCACAAAAATCCTGTGAGCATTCCTGTGCTAGCCGGATTTCCAGTACCCAATATGGTTTTCCATTCGACTAAAACAAGTTGCATTTTTCTACAAAGAAAAGACACCATAGAATGAATTTCTTTGGGAACAAAATTCCAAGGAAACAATTTTTGGTATATTGACCATATGGGAATGGCTTTCATTTTTTCACTGGCATTTATGTTCTTTTTTTTGTTTTGTTTTTTTGTGAGCCAATCTTTTATATATGTAAATATATGAGCAGAGGTATTCCACAAACAAAAATCAAAACGCGATAATATTTGTAACCCAACCCATATGGAACTTTTCAATCCATTCATTTGATAACGCACTATAAAGGAAAAAGGTACCCAAAGGAGCAATACAACTCCTAACAACAAAATTCCCAATACCATCCATAGCATGCTTCCACCGTCTTTCTCTTTATTAGCTTACCTCTTCCTAGAAAAGGTATACATCTACATTGTCCTTTTTTCCAATTCTCTCAATCATCTGGTTATACAAAAAATATCTCGCACAGGTTACTTACTTCCTGTTTTGAGATATTCTTAAATACACAAACTATCTAATCAAATTATTTTATCAATATCACATATTCAGCATATATATCATAAAAGTTCCCATTAATAAATAGAAACAAAATCGACTATGAAGCCGTATAGAACGCAAGGGATATAAAAATTTACTGGCATTTTTTTGAAAATCATGTTCTGTATTTGGGGTTAATTTCATGCCTTGGAATGCCTTTTGGGCCAGTGGCAGGCTAAATATCACCATGGCAAAGGGAAAATACTGAGGATAAAGCACAATGATGCTCAATACCAATAGATAAGGAAAAACAAGCATGCCTATATATAAATTCTTAGCTTTTGCAATGCCCAATTTTATAGGCAATGAAGTAACATTTACTTTCTTATCATAAGACATATCACGCAAATTATTAGCCAGAGTAACGGAACTCACTAAAATTCCTATAGATAAGGACAAAAGAAAAGCTAACCATGAAAAATGACCTGTTTGAACAAAATAGCTTCCTAAAACCATTAAAGGTCCCATTAAAAAGGTTATATAAAATTCACTGTATCCCCGATACTTATAAGCAAATTTTCCTCCCGTATAACAATATCCTCCCAGAATACCCACCATACCAATGCCTAAAACCAACAGTCCCTTTTGCATCACCAATAGGCCCCCACAGATCCCCAATATCACAAAACAAGCCAAACCAGCCAAAAGTATATTATCCGGCTCAATTTGTTCATTGATTAAGATTCCCGTATGGGATGATAAAGCATCAGGAGTATCTACGCCTTTTTTAAAATCATAATAGTCACTCATAAAATTAACACCTGCCAATGCAGCAATACCACCCAATAGAGCAAGTACAAAGGCTCCAATATGAAAATATCCTTCTAATAAAGCTAAGAAAGAACCAATGATAACTGGGTAAAAAGCCAAAGGAAAAGATACTGCTCTACTAGCCTTATACCATAAAGCAAAACGCTGCCTCCAGTTCTGTGGTTGTAATTGGGGTAAACAATCCTGCGCCAATAGCTCCCAATTTTCCTTATGCTTTTCCAACACATAAGAAATATTTTGTTTTGTTAATTTATAATAGTAACTTTGAATTCGATATACTGTGCCTTCCACTTCTTTTAAACAAACCGGTATTTCTTTGACAAGGGTTGCCAAGCCACAACTTTGGACCATTCCGTTTCCCCCTTGACAAAGGAAACTGATTCGAGGCGTTTTTTGTAAATTTTTTAATGTCCTTGGCTCCTTTATAATACAATACATGGTTTGATTCACCATATGGTATTTTACTACTTCAGACCATACACAATAAGTACTGGTACTCAATATACAGGTATTATTAGTTTCCAGCATTGCCTGGATTTCTTGTTGCACTGTTATAACTGACATTTTTCTATCCTTCCTATCGAAAAAAACGCAGAGCATGTCCTATGCTTTTTAAATTCCAGTGCATCACTGAAGACTTCTCTGCAATAATCCCATAACCACATTTTTCACACACCTTTTCATCCTTGCCAAAACAACATGTATACAACACTTGATGATCAATCATTTCAATCATATAAACCGGACGTTTATACTGATTATCCTGAAAACGTTCCAAGGCCGCATGAGAGTTAAGAACAGGATATCCCTGTTTTTTCATTTTTTGTATTTCCCCAACAATCTCCCTACGCTCTTCTAAGGGAACAAATAAATCTTCTACTCCCTCATAAGGGGTATGAAAATTAATAGATATACCAGAAAAGCATTTATGTTGTGCTATGAACTGGATCACTTCTTTGACTTCGTTTTTATTGATTTGATTCACTGTCATATTCGCATAAATAGCAGGATGGGAGGATAAAGTCACATGGTTTAAAATGGTTTCAAAAATATCTTTTTCCCTAATTCTATTATGGGTTGTTGGTAAGCCATCAATACTCACCCAAATCATATCTGCATGTAAATCCAAAGGGAGAGTACCATTTGTAGCCACAGCGATGCGAAAAAACCCGATGTTTCTTGCTTCATCAATGATACTATTTATATTTTTCTCCCCATCTTGCCACAGCAAAGGTTCACCACCTTGCAAATAAAGAATGCGAGCCCCTTTCCTATAAAAATCTTGCATCCATTTTTGGATAGCAGCAAAAGAATTATGGCCTTGGCCTTTGTTGTTTAGCACACAATGTTTACAAGCTAAATTACAGATGTCTGTAACAGCAATACCCGCTACCAAAGGTTTTTTTTGTCCTAAAACAAAACATTGAATACCATATTTTAGTAAATAACATGTCTTTGTCCATGTCATACAGTTTCTCACTTCTTTTTTTGATATTTGATTGCGAACAACCTTTTATTTTATATATTTACTCACTTCATTGTTATATTTCCTTCTTATCCAATATAGCTTCAGTCCAGTTGTATGAAATTTTACTTATCATTTTTATACTTTTCTACTGCGAACATAAAAAAAGCGCCAAAATAAAAAAATTTCGCGCTGCGCATTTCATATATAAAAAAGCAAAACACTGCTTTTATCAATTTCTCATTTAGATAACCAATCGTGTTACAAATAAAAATGTTATCATTTCAACAAACTATTCTTGAGAAGAAACCCGAAGGGAAAAGAACCATAATAACACAGCCACAATCCCTTGGAAAATAAGGAAAATACCCAAAAGAATGCTTACAGCCACCATGGCTGCCAGGGGATGGAATAATGCAGCGAATCCTATTATCATCACAATGATGCCTATTGCAGTCATAAAACCCCAACCAGAAATGCCAATCTTTTTCATATCAAAGGAACCAATGAGTCTTGCTACCCCTGAAAAAATAAGCCACATACCAAAAATATAAGGAATCATGGCAGCTGTGGTCAATTGATTACATAACAAGAAAATGCTCAAGAGAGTGGCAATGATTCCATCTGCTAGGATCCAACCAGAGCCAAATATATATTTACGAGTTACAATATAAACCACAATACTTCCAATACCAAAAAGCAATATTGCAATGCCAAAAAGTAATGCCAAGGATAAAATCGTTGCTCCTGGATTGCATGCAGCGATAATCCCTACAACAATCAACAAAATTCCTGTAATTAACCAAATTGCTTTATATAAAGTATGTTTCAAGGCAATGACCTCCTTTCTATTTTTTGTTAGTCCTAGTCAGAGACTACTTTGCAACAGGGGATGTATGGTACCCCTGTTGCACTATTCTTGCAGCGCGAAATTGAAACTCATCTCCAATAATCTAATCCCACATTGCTCTTTGCTTTATCCAAATATACAGTGGCTGCTTCCCTGGCTTTTAAGGCACCTTTTTTCATGACATCCAATACATATTGTTTATCTGTGGCCAAACGCTCTCTTTCTTTACGATAAGGCTGAAAATATTCCCAAATTAGACCTAAAATTTCTTTTTTTACTTCTCCATATTTAAGCCCTGGGGTAAGAAAACGATCTTTCAATGCTTCCCGCCCTTTTTCATCCAAAAACAACGCATATAAATCAAATAGTATATTCCCTTCAATTGGCTTTGGCTGATCCACAGGGGTGGAATCTGTCTTTATACTCATCACTTTTTTCTTCAGTTCTTCTTCGGAAATAAATATTTCTATGGTATTGCCATAGGATTTAGACATCTTTTGGCCATCAAGCCCTTTGATTGTAGCCATATCTTCAGCAATATCTGCTTCTGGAATGACAAAGGTTTCTCCATACATATAATTGAATCTTTCTCCAATATCCCGGGCAACTTCTAAATGCTGTTTTTGGTCCTTGCCCACAGGTACCTTTTCTCCTCCATATAATAATATATCAGCAGCCATTAAGACTGGATAAGAAAAAAGCCCGTGGCTTGCTGGTATTCCTTTGGCAACTTTATCTTTATACGAATGGCAACGTTCCAATAAGCCCATACCAGTTACATTGGATAATAGCCAAGTCAATTCCAACACTTCAGGTACATCTGATTGTATCCAAAATACCGATTTATCAGGATTTAAACCCAAAGCCAAAAAATCGCAAGCAGCATGAAAAGTGCCATCCCGTAATTTTTCCGGATCAAATACTGAAGTTAAGGCATGATAATTGACCAAAAAGCAAAACAATTCACTATTATCTTGATATTGAATCATTCTTTTCATCATGCCAAAATAATTGCCCAAATGCAACGCCCCAGAAGGTTGAATTCCTGAAAGTACACGCATTGTCCTCATCTCCCTTTTGCGAATAAAAAACAATTAAACTGTATCTACTATTTTATGCCCTGATTTTTTGCGTCCCTCAAATGATAGTAACAAAGACCTACAAACTCTGCTTTGTATCAATTTACAAATCCCATACAATGAATCTATGCAAATAAACCATAAACAGATTGGGCAAGTTGTATTAGTAACCAATAAATGGGGTTTATGATAAAATTTAAAATCTTACCAATAATACCAGTCACCATTAATAAGATTAAAATTATAAATCCATATTGTTCTAATTTATATATCCATTCTTGACTACTGGGTATAAGTCCAGCCAATATTTTAGAACCATCCAAAGGAGGGATTGGTATTAAATTAAAAATAGCCAATACCACATTAATAAAAACCAGTTGGGTTAAAATCGCCATAAAAATCGTAAAAAAACTGGAATGTACGGTAGAAAATACCCCTTGCAGCAAACCCACTAAGATAGCGGCCGCAATGGCTAAAATCATATTAGCAGCTGGACCAGCAAAGGAAACCAACATCATACCCTTTGTGCGATCTCCTCGCAGGTGAAAGGGATTCACTGGTACTGGTTTTGCCCAGCCAAAATGGAAAAAAAGCAACATAATAAAGCCAATGGGATCCAGATGGGGTAAGGGATTTAACGTTAACCGACCTTGTAAGTATGCTGTGTCATCACCCAGTTTATAAGCAACAAACCCATGGGCATACTCGTGAAAAGTCAAAGCAATAATAATGGCTGGTAAAGATATCAAGAGTGTAGAAAGAAAATTTGACATATCAAACATTTGGCTTCACGCCCCTGTCCGCAAAAAATTGTATCAAAAAGGCTTTCTCATCCTCCTCAGTACGGATATTCCCATTGAGACGTTCCCGCCAAAGTCTATCCAAAGCCTCCCTATACAAGGGACCTGGCTCGTAACCTCTAGTTTTTAAAAATTGACCAGTAAGTATGGGAGCAGTATCCCGGATGGCTGTTATGATCTTCTTAAACTTCATCTTTTCTTCATCATTCTCCAAAAGTGCTAACAATAAAGGATATGCTTCCAAAGGCATGCTCATGATTGTTTCTGCCATTTCAGCAATATTTCGCTCCTCTGACCAATGATGAAAAGCCCTTAAGAAATTCTGATAATGGTCAATCACCAGACATATCTTTTCCTTTTGGCGATGAGAAACATGATAACAGTCACAAATGTTTTCCGCCACATCCAAAGAAGATTTATGGAGTAAGGCCATTAAATACATTAAATATTGATCATCAATACTCTGAAAACCCCACTGGACCAATCTTTTTTGCGCCCAGTGTAAATCTAGCAATACATGATGGACTTGTTGATATATAACACCAGGAAATAATTGAGGCCATAAATCCACTTCATTTAATCGATAGAGCATTTTACCTGCTTCAGGTTCTAACAAAATATGATACAATTCATCCCGAATTCGATCATTGGAAACCCTTGCGATGACATTTTGTTTGACAGCCTCACGCAATAATTTCAATGTTTGTGATTCAATATGAATATGATATCTTTGCTCGAATCGCACAGCTCGTAACATTCTGGTAGGATCCTCGATAAAACTTAAATTGTATAACACCCGTACCAAACCATCTTGTAAATCTTTTCTACCTCCAAAATAATCTACCAATTCCCCAAAACGATCTGAATTCAAAGTTACTGCCATGGCATTGATGGTAAAATCCCGGCGATATAAATCTTGTCGCAATGAAGAACTTTCCACTTGCGGCAAAGCTGCAGGATACTCATAATATTCCACCCTGGCAGTGGCCACATCCACCTTAACACCACTAACAAAAAGAACTTCTGCGGTACCAAATTGCGCATGAACCCGAAGCTTACAACCCAACTGTTGGGCCAATTCCTTTGCCAAGGCAATGCCGTCACCTTCTACCACCAAATCCAGATCTAGGTTATCATATCCCAACAATAAATCCCTGACCACACCCCCTGCAGCAAACAATTGATATCCCATTTCTTCTGCAATAGCCCCAGCTTTACGAATAATGCCCAAAGCCATGGAACTTAAGCCCCGATGCATAATGGCACTGATATTGTTTTGGGGTTGGGGCGTAGAAATATGTTCATCATACATTTTATGGTATTTGCTATGATAATCCCCATGCAAAGTTCGTAAAACATCAGTACGAGATACCAAGCCCATTAAAGTTCCTTTATCCACCACTGGAATGCGGCCAATATCATTGTCTATCATTAATTCCCTTACTTCCGCCACAGGCAAATGAGGAGGCATGGTAATGACATTGGAGGTCATAAAACCCTTCACAGGGGCATGGGACAATCCATGATGCATTGCTTTCTCCACGTCCCGACGGGATATAATGCCCACCAATGTATCCCCCTCCACCACTGGCAAACCACTATGTCCATAACGCAGCATAATATAACCTACATCTGCCATGGACATATCTTGATGGACCGTTTTGACAGGGCTAGACATAATATCAGCTGCGGATAAAGGAGGTTTTACTTTTTCTTGAATACTGGCCAGCAAAGTCTTAACCACAGCATCTACCTGACCATGTTTAATAGAAGCAGAGGCCGCTGCCCAATGACCGCCTCCCTTTAAAGGACGCAGGATTTCAGACACATTCACTTGGGGAATATTGCTTCTAGCCACCACATGAACCCTATCTTCCATGGCCACCACGGTAAAAATGGCATCTAATTTCTCTATTTCTGCCACAATATGCGTTAGTATGGATAAGCCCACAATATATTCTTCCACTGCTCCAGTGGCGATTAGTACCTTAATCCCATTGATCTGATAACGCTCTGCAGACATCAGCAGCATTTTTAACAACACTTTTTGCTCTTCACTTAAAGGACGTTCTAAAAATTCTGAAACCACGGATAAATTAGCCCCTTGTTCCAATAAAAACGCCACTGCTGCTGCATCTCTTGAAGTGGTACTGGGATACACCAAAGAACCAGTATCCGCATAAATACCTAAGGCAAAAACTGTGGCTTCCAAAGATGTAATGGCAATATTCTCTTCTTGTATTTGTTCGACCAACAGGGTGACTGCAGCCCCCACTGTTTCCACTATTTCCAAAGAGCCCCGGGCATCCTCTTCTGCCCAAGGGTGATGATCATAAATATGCACATCCACTTCAGGACGCAACAAAAGCTCCGCCAAACGATTGATTCGGCGAGGACTTTTTGTATCCACTAAAATAATTCTTGTCACATCTTCAAAAGCAATATCTCTAACTGAGCGAAATGAAAAAGCATCCTTATGTAAAGACATGAATTCCTCCGCGCTTTGGGAAAGCTTGTTAGGAAGAATCATCATGGCACTGGGATATAACTTATGGGCTGCCACCATGGAAGCTAAAGCATCCAAATCCGCATTGGTATGCGAAGTAATGATTTCCATAGGGCTCCTTTCTGCATGACAAAATTTACATGCATTTTAGCATTAGTTTTTTGGGAGCAAAGCCCGCCAAAGAGTCTGGCGGGCTTTACCATTACACACCGGGTAAAATTTGTAATGATGCGCGCAAAGCATCTTCAGGCAGAGAATAATCTTCCAGCTTGTTGGCCATAAACAAATCGTACGAGGGTAAATCTAAAAGTCCATGACCACTTAAATTAAATAATATGGTTCTGGCTTCACCAGCTTCTCTGGCAGCAATGGCTTCCTCAATGGCAGCCTGTACAGCATGAGAGGATTCTGGTGCAGGAACAATCCCTTCATTACGGGCAAATAAAATAGCTCCATTGAATACAGATGTTTGTCCCAATGCTTTGGTTTCCACCAAACCATCTAACACCAAGCGACATAACAAGGCTGAATCACCATGATAACGCAATCCTCCGGCATGGATTCCTGGTGGCATAAACGATGAGCCTAAGGTAAACATTTTGATGATAGGGGTAAGTCCTGCTACATCCCCATAATCATACGCATAAGAACCTCGGGTCAATGTGGGGCAGGAAATTGGTTCCACTGCCAACAAACGTACATTTTTCTTTTGCACAATTTTATCGTAAGCAAAGGGAAAAGCTATACCAGCAAAATTTGTGCCCCCACCACAGCAAGCAATGACCACATCTGGATAACAATCCGCTTTGGCCATTTGCTCCTTTGCTTCCAAACCAATGACTGTTTGGTGCATACATACATGGTTTAATACACTGCCCAAAGCATAATTGGTATCTTCCCGTTTCACTGCATCTTCCACTGCCTCACTAATGGCTAAACCAAGACTTCCTGGTGACTTTGGATCCTTTGCCAAGGAATTCCTACCAGCTTCTGTTAGGTCACTGGGTGAAGCCACCACTTGACCGCCAAAAACCTCCATCATGGAACGACGGTATGGTTTTTGGTCATAACTCACCCGCACCATATATACCATACAAGTTAAACCAAAAAAGTTACAAGCTTGGGAAAGGGCAATCCCCCATTGACCAGCTCCGGTTTCTGTAGCCAACCTTTTTACGCCAGCCTCCTTATTGTAATAGGCTTGTGCAATGGCTGTATTTGACTTGTGGCTACCAGCAGGACTAATGCCTTCATATTTATAAAAAATCTTTGCTGGTGTATCCAAGGCTTTTTCCAAACGGCGAGCCCGATATAAAGGTGACGGCCTCCATAGCTTATATATTTCTTGCACTTCCTCTGGAATTTCAATCCAGCGTTCTGTTGACGCTTCTTGACGAATCAATTCCATGGGAAAGATAGCAGCCAAATCCTCTGGTTGTAAAGGTTTTTTGGTGGCAGGATTCAACGGAGGATCTGGCAAATTCGGCATATCCGCCTGTACGTTATACCAATGGGTAGGCATTTCCTTTTCACTTAAAAATATTTTTGTGTCACTCATCTCAGCTCAAACTCCTCTCTACTTCAATTGCTGGAATAGAAAACCTTTAGGCACATCATTTACCCATGATGTCACAAGCTCATTTTATATTAGTTCTATTTTTTCCGTCAAGCATGATATAATAAGATTATGCTAAAATCAATAAAACAAGAGAGGTAATTGGATGAATACGAACACACCCAATCAAGATCCCATGTATATGCTGGCCACATTAATTGAAATTTACCGAGGTGTTCCTGTTTATTTACCTGAATTTGATCAGGAAATAGAGAAGAGTACATTATTGGATGTTTTTTCCGCTGCCATATCCTTTGCCCAGCAGGATGAATCCCGCAAAATACTAAGTGCTGAAATCCATAAATGCGCAACCGAAGGTTCAACAATCAAAGAACAATTGGCTTTAATTGAGAGTCAGCATCCAGATTTGCTAAATGCCAAAATGGTTGCTGCTGCCCATTTAATGAAAACCATGGACCAGACGGAAATAAAATATTTTTAACCTATCAAATCATATCTTTATCTTGATGAAACCCTCAAAAGAACCTTATCCATCTGCACATCAGGTTTTTTGGGGGTTTTATTCAAATCCCATCACTTTATACATTCAAACTTAGGCATTCATGTACCAAATGACGCAATATTTTCCCACTCATTCACACAATTCTCTTACAGTTATATCCAATCCTTATCTCAAATAATCCAGCATTTTGCTGCAATCAACCAAAATAGGATTCAGAATAACAAAATAAAACCAAAGTACATATATTGTACCAATAAAATTTTGTTCTAAATCCGGAGCATATGCTAGAAGAAAATAAGGAGGTTGGTATAATGCTTTTAAAAGGCTGGTTACCCAGTTTTGATACCACTGTTGCCCATACAAAATGGGATAATCATAACGCTGTTGCTTACCTATATGGTAGTCCATTATACCCCAGACTAAGAGGTATTGTTACTTTTGAAAAAGTACGCGGGGGTTCCTTGGTTTGCACCGAAATATATGGGCTTCCCTCTTATCAGGCCGCCCAAAACGGCAATCCCCCCATAGGACCTCATGGTTTTCATATACATCAATTCGGCAATTGTATGGTGGGAAACCCTGATGATCCCTTTCAATCTGCGGGCTCCCATTGGAACCCTGATAATCAGCCCCATGGCAATCATGCTGGAGATTTTCCTGTTCTTTTTTCCAACAATGGATATGCCTGGATGTGCTTTTTTACAAATCGATTCATCCCCAGGGATATTATTGGTCGCTCAGTAGTGATTCATGAAAATCCTGACGATTATAGTAGTCAACCTGCAGGAAATGCCGGACGCCGCATTGCCTGCGGCGTCATTGTCAATGAATAATTTTCAGGAGCAAACAAATCACCTTTTCTATTGTGTCCATAAGTTTACCTACCTAAAGAAGAAAGACGTTCAAAACCGCCTTTCTTTTTTTATAAGATGAAATCATGCTTTGAGGAAAATATCATAGATCCATTACATAAGTAATGGGAATTGCCAAACCCAAAGGTTTTTCCTCATTTTCTCTATTTAATACAGCAAAAACCACTGCCACCACTTCCCCGGCTTCATTGTATACTGGACTACCGCTATTTCCGGAATATATATCAGCATTCAATGATAATACTGTCCCTTTATGATCTTTTACCCTTATCCGAGGGCCCACAGTACCAGTTACTGCAATATTTTCAAATCCCAAAGGATTACCTAATATCTTCACAGGTTCTCCTTCAGCCGGCAAAGTATCATTGGTTTCCACATAAGGTAGCCCCTTTTGCTCTAACATCAATACAGCTAAATCATATTCTTGATTTCCACGCCATTCTTTGGCGCTAAAGATTTGTCCATTGGGAAACTTGACAGTAATATTCAATCCATTTTCGATGACATGATAATTGGTTACAATGATACCCTCTGGAGAAATATTAAAGCCACTGCCATTTTTTTGATAAACTCCCAATGAACCTTTTGCATTGGGTGCAATGACTTCTATTTTTACCACAGCATTGATTAATGTTTGATTCATATTTTCTTTGATATGCAAAGATTGGACAGCTAAATCAATGAGGGGTATATGCTGCAAGGGCAAAGTGGTCAAAATCATAACCCCACTGAAAGCAATGATTAGGATGACTGATAACATTCTTGTCCACCAGGAATCACGCTGAGGTCCACCCTCGGCAGAAGGGCTTTCCTCTGTTTGCCCCCAGGCCATCTCATTAAGAGGTAAACCATCTTCATCCAGCTCAAAAGAACATGTTTTTTTAGGCCGCCATGTTCTTTTTTTTATATAATATATTTTTCTAGAACTCATAATTATCTCAGCCCATAGACCTTTTTCATTTTCATTTAAAATGCTTGTCCTTTACCTATGTTTTGATTGTCTCCTCGAAATTGAATCATGATTTCCACCACTTCCGGATGATTCCCTACACGAATGGGTGGTCCCCAAGTTCCATAACCAGATGTTACAATTAGCTGATATGCCCCTTTGTGCCAATATCCATAATCTGTTTCAAATAAATTCTTTGTTATAAAATGCAATGGAAATAATTGTCCTTTATGGGTATGCCCGGATAATTGAATATCCACCCCTGCCTGTTGGGCCTCTTGGATTTGAAGGGGCTCATGATCCAACATGATTACAGGTTGAGAAATATCTACATGCTCCATGATTGTCCTTAAAGCTTTTCTGCTCCTTCCAGTTTCGCTTAAGCTCATGGGATCATCCCGGCCTATAACATAGAAATTATCCAGCAGATAAGCCTCATCCCGCAATAAGTGAATATTGCTTTGCTCCAACATGGCAAAAGCTTGTTCCGCCTGTTGCCCTAGATACTCATGATTACCAGGTACAGCATAAACCCCATAGGGTGCTTTGATTTTTTTTAAATCATCATCCATATGCTGTGCTTGAAAAGAACGAACATTCTCTATGATATCCCCGGATAAAAATACAATATCAGGTTTTGATTCTTCAATCATATTCACCAAATACGCCAATCTATCTTTATCGATTAAAACCCCTAAATGCATATCTGCTACCAATATTGCCTTTAATTCTTGGATATTACCAGCAGCTTTGTTGATAGTCACCACATAATTTGTTATGACTGGATGCCTTGCATTCCAAGCACCAAACAATATGATACATCCTACAAAAAATACAGCAATCTTTGTCAATCTGGCTCGATTCAATATGTTGGCTATACGATGATTGACAAATCCTTTTACAATCAATTGTATCATATCCACTATCAACAACAATATCACAGCATAAAATAAAAAAGCCAACCACCAGGAGCCAAATAATTCTATGCTTGCTGCAATATATTGGGGCCATTGCTGTCCCCAAAACTTTATGCCTAAAAAGGCGAAAGAAAAAACAATCAATATCCACCAAATGAGTTTGACAAACTTAAACCGCCATACATTACCAATTGCAGATAAAATTCGAAAACCACAATAATATTGAACCCCAATCAGTAAGAACAGAAACATTATGCCCCAGAACAAAAGATACATGTAAAATATCTCCAATAATCTCGATTTAACTCAGTATTTTTACTTTATATGCTTGTTTTTCTTTGTTATGATGCAAAATTCCTGCTCTTTGTTTCGTTTTTCCCTGGCTAAAGCAAATATATGATTCATGCCAAAAATAAAAGCAGATACCTAAGATATCTGCGTAAATCTTACCCTACTCACCACACCGGAAATCACAATGCCATAAGTCTTTTGGGGGTTATTTTGATGGATTCTTATGGTAAGCCCTACTTTATTATGAATGCTTCCGCTTGCCCCAAAGGATAAAATTAGCATACTTTTATTATCCAATTGATCATCAAAATGCATTGAAGAAGGTAGAAACACCTTTTTTATAGTTTTTTGGGTTTGCAAATCCCGTAAAACATAATAATTACCCACTAAATTTCCGTATATATCCATTTTATAGTTTGCAGATGTTTCTGCCAAAGACTTTTGTTGTAACATTTTAATATCAGCCATCATCTGTCTTACAACACTTTCAGCGCGGTAGATCTGAACGGCTTGTTGCAAAGGAGGAAAGATAAGGCCTGCTAAAAATCCCAAAATAGACAACACCACTATCATTTCCCCTAGCGTAAAACCACCTTTATGTTTAGCATTTTTTACCATCCTAGGAATGCACCCAATGGAATTCTACTTGATTGTTGTTGATTAAAAAACAGGATATAACTCCCCCCAATTTACTAAGATAATTTGATAAAAAGAAATAAAAGCTTCTTCTACCCTTTGGGTAAAAACAGCATTATCTTTTTCTTGCACCTTATCTCCCTTTGATACTACCTGTATCTCTCCCCCCAGAATGCAGTCATTGTCTATCAAAGCATGCTCATGGATAACAGTTAAAATATTCTTTTTTCCATCTGCTTCCGCTTCAGTAAGTTTTATCTCACCCGAACAAATAAGATATAAAATGCTATTTGTTTCTTTTGATTCCATCATCTCTTCCTGTTCAGCCAAATAATCAAGGGGATATACATCTCCACATAATACAATATCCCCGTCAACTACCACAAGCCATTTACCTTGGTATATCCCGGACAATGCTAGATTCCCTTTATGATAATATATATTAGGGGTAAAATCTTCTAAATCCATTCTATCTGATTCCAAGGGGATAGAATCATTTAAGATAAGACCTCTTTGCGCTGTACCAATAAGAATCTTTTTACTCTCTATCTGTCCTGCTTTACTTTTACATATCCCGGTTGAGATAAATTTCCAACAATCCTTTTCTTCTTTTTGCAAGGCAACCCTTACCTCTTGTAAAAGGCTTTGGTCAAAATGAAATACCTTGTCCTTGTCTTTAGGCCAATCCCAAGAAAAATCCTGCAGCTCTTGCATTGCCAGTTCAATTCCAGCATCTGCTAAATATAAAGCTTGCCGCATTTGGATTTCACTGGCTATATTTTCTTTGTTTTGACAAGCAATTTGGATGAAAACACAAAAAATAACCATCAGAACCGTAACAAATACTAGGGTCATGGGTAAGACCGTTCCTTTTTTATTTTTCACAAAAGGTTTCATAAGGCAGCTCCTGGTATAATTTTGGCGTAACTTTTGTCATCAGCATACTTTGATAAGAATTTTGCTTGCCATACTTTTTCATATAAGCATTATCCTTTTCACCCACAATACGAATGGTCACAATATTTCCTTGACGGCTAAACCTCATATCAGCCATATGATTGACAATGGGATTGTTGCCATAAAAACCATGGCCATTGTTTACAGCATATTGAATCTCTTTCTGTTGATAATCCATATAATATTTTACCTTTTTACCCTCTCCTTTGCCTTGATTACCAGGATAAATAGGCCTTTGCAATATAATCCAATTGGAATCAGTGAATTCTCCCTTTGGCTCTAATGCAACTGCCTGGGCAATATCCCGGGAAATACGATTGGCAGCAATGCGCAGTTCTTCATGCACATCCATTCGAGTAAAAGCCTTTCCTGCTAACATACCACTAAAATCAACAAAGGAATAGATACTCCCCAATAAGAGGGATAACAAACCCAATGTTACCACCATTTCCAATAAGGTAAACCCTTTGGGATTCCCTTGCAGTCCTGTGCTACCACACTTTCCCCCATTACCCTTAAAAATCATGGGCACTACCTTTTACAGCAAATAAACTCACCTTGTCTTTCCTCTTGGTCTCTCCAGGGGCTTGCCTATATATAAGCACAGTAATACTGCAAAATTCTTGTTGCCTCATTTCATTTATCTTGACAGGCTCCACTGTTATTTCATAATAATACCCTTCATAGGCTTCATATCCTGGCCGTTCATGTAATGGGGTAGGGGGAATGGCAATTACCTTCTTCACAGCTAATTGTTCTTCCAATAGAGCTTGGGCCAAATATAAAGAAATCAATTGTCCCTTTGCTGATCTCATGGTTAACTGAGCTGCTAGCAAACCTTGTCCAATGGACAATAGAACAAGGGCAAATATTGCTGTGGCTATAAGCAACTCAATGAAGGTAAAACCTCTATTCTGTTTCCCTCTTAAAATATAATCCTGCCCTTTCTTTTCTCGGATCACAATCTTCAGGATTTTAGCCATATGAACCCCATCCTGTCTCACCCCTATCCTTATTTTTCAGCAACCAATAACAATACGACCCCTTTATCGGAACTTTCTTGAACCAATTCACCTAAATCTTGTTTTAGACGTTCAATAGATTTTAAGGGAATATTGCTCATCTGCATATACAAAGCATTACTATCGACATCATATGTTAATTCATTCTCTCCTTTCCACTGATTGGTGGTAGGCCATTTTTCTATATAAGGTCCCGCGCCTTCATCAGAACGAACCAAAGCAGCTCCGTTTTCAGGTAAATGGCCAATATCAGTGTAATAGGTCAACACCGCATTCTTCACCATTTTATAATCCGCTTCAGCAGCAGTCACCCTACCCTTTTCCATTGCTTTCCAGGCATTGGGGGTTATGATTGCAGCTAAAATACCTATAATTGCAATAACAACCATGAGCTCAACCAAAGTAAAACCTGCATAATGACTCCTTTTATACCATTTACCTATTAATGTATGCATTTTTCACCTCTTCTTTTCTCCAGTTATTTTATAAATCCAAACCATTCATCAGGCCATTGACAATGGGCAACATAACAGCTAAAACAATAAAACCAATGATTCCCCCCAATACAATGATTAAGAAAGGCTCTATTTCATTGGACAAGCGACTAATCCGGTAACCCACTTCTTTCCCATAATATATCCCCACGCGCTCCAACATGGTATCCAAGGAACCTGTTTCTTCCCCCACTGTCACCATCCCCACCATTAATGGGGGGAAAAATTCAGTTGTCTTCAAAGGAACAGCCAAGGCTTGTCCTTCTTGGATGCTTTCTTTTATGTTTCCTAATATTTTTCGGCATTTTCTGATTTCCATGGTTTTCTCTAACATATCCAAAGATTGGATAATTGGTACGCCCTTTCGAAGCAAGACGCTTAAGGTATGACAAAACCGAATGATAATCGTTTTATGATAAATGGAACCCATGATAGGGATTTTAAAACGCATGGCATCAAAAAGTTCTCTTCCCTTAGGATTTTGCCAAAGCCAGATATAAGAAAAAAACAATACAATGATAACTCCAGGAATCCCATACCAATTATACCGAATTAAATCACTCCCTCCCATGATGAACCGGGTAGCCATAGGTAAAGATCCCCCCATCTCATGAATGATTTGTACAATTCCAGGCAATACAAAAATCAACATAAAGATCAAGGCAAGCCCTGTGGCTATCAATACAATCAAGGGATATATGAAGGCTGATTTCATTTTTTCATGGAGCTCTTGCTCTTTTTCTAATTGGCTGGCCAGCTGGCTTACAAACTCGTCCAAAGAACCCCCTACTTCTCCTGAGCGCACCATAAAAATAAAAATCTCCGAAAATACCTTGGGAAAGCAAGCCAGCGCCACAGATAAAGGATTTCCTTCCTCTACCTGAGTTAAAACTTTTCCCAATACATTTCGAAGATACTTTGATGTCATTTGATTCTGGGCAATCCGCAAACAATGGGTAAGAGGCACCCCAGCTTTTAACATCGTAGCAAGCTGATGGGCAAAGCAAACCAAATCTCCTTGCTTCACAGCATGCTCAAACCTTATCTTGTGTACAAACCAGAGGGTATATGTAAGCAATGAGTTTAAAAATTTAGATTTTAAGTCTGCATCTGTTCCCCTACCATCTATCTGGTCTGAGCTACTTTTAGACAACAGCATAGATGACTTATGATGCTTGGCATCTGCGTGTTCTTCCACACAGCTTTTTCTACGTCGTAACCAATCCATGCATTCACCTCAAATATCCATAAATCTACTTTATTCCCATATAAAATTTTTTTCATTGGATGTTGGGTAAATTGCTATTTTTTATTTTTAAAAGATAATTTTGATTAATTATGATATAATTTTACATAAACATCCATAATAAGTCAATTAAAATTTTCCATTTTACCCATTTATTCTTATCAAAGAATAGCCTTTAGAAAAAGAATCTATTGCAAAATAAAATCTTATTAAAATAAGACAAAATAATAGCAGGAATCAGTCATTGTAAGTAATCCCTGCAATCATATAAAAATCATTTATTTTTCCCTTTCTTTCAAAAAGTTTATACCATATGCTTCAATTGCTTATTAGACCATTGTTTTGGCAGAAATAATAACTCGCCTCAATTCTTCCAAAGAAGTAATACCCGCTAAAACCTTGGCAATACCATCTTGTTCTAAAGTTTGCATTCCTTCTTTTTGGGCTTGCCTGAGAATATCTTGTTCCGTTCCACCATGCTTTACCAAAGTGCGAATTGTTTTGGAAACAGGCAATATTTCCTGAATAGCAGTACGTCCCTGATAACCAAGATAATTGCAATGAACACAGCCTTTGGGACCATATAGCACCAGAGGCTGCGCTGGCGATAGCTGTAAAAAGGCTCTTTTTTCTCCATATCGAGGCAACACATAGGCTTCTTTACAATAAGGACATAAAACCCGAACCAAGCGTTGGCAAACCACGCCCATCACTGCAGAAGAAACCAGATAAGCTTCTATCCCCATATCCACCAGACGCCCCATGGTGCAAGCTGCATCATGGGTATGCAAAGTACTGAAAACCAAATGACCGCTGATGGCTGCTTTTACGGCTATATCTGCACTTTCTGCGTCCCGTATCTCTCCTAAGATAATGATATCAGGATCCTGGCGTAAAATAGAACGCAAACCATTGGCAAAAGTATAACCTGCTTTTGTATTCACTTGAGTCTGATTAATTCCTGGAATGATGTATTCCACCGGATCCTCGATGGTCACTAAGTTCTGTTCAATCTTATTTAAATAATTGATAACAGCATATAAGGAAGTTGTTTTACCTGAACCAGTGGAGCCCACAAACAGAATAATGCCATGCTTATGACAAATTAATTGCTGAAAGCGCTTTAAATTCAAAGGATTAAATCCCAATTGTTCAATGGTCAGCAATTGCCCCTGTTTATCCAACAATCGCATGACCACTTTTTCCCCAAATACTGTTGGCAAAGTGGACACCCTAATATCAATGACTCTATCCTGAAAAGATATTTGCATTCGACCGTCCTGAGGCACTCTTTTTTCTGCTATATCCATTTGGGACAAAACCTTGATACGACTAATCAAAGTAAGCATTATATCTTTTGCCAATACCATGATCTCATATAGCAAGCCATCAATTCGAAAGCGTACTTTCAGATCCTCTTGACAGGGCTCCACATGAATATCACTGGCCCGCTTTTCTATGGCATGGTCAATGATCTCATTCACCAATTGCACAGCTGAAGCATCACCTTCATTTTTTACCATTAAGGCTCCATGCTTTTTTTCATTACTTTTTTTTTGGTCTTTCATCTATCAAAGCCTTTCTCCAGTTCAACAAGCAACTTTTTTCAAATCATGGGTTTATATCCATCAATATGGCAACTGCTCGACAAGGAGCACCATCAGCACCTGCTACTTTTAATGGAAATGCAGCCAAATACCATACCCCACCTTTTTCCTGATTCATTGCTTCTAAACCACACAGATTTTCAATTATCACACCATTATTTTGGGCCACTAATAGGTGCACAGGAAAAGATCCATTTTCTGGCGAGTCAATATTGATGGCATCAATCCCAAAGGTTTTAACCCCTTTGCCTAAGAAATAAGAAACAACCTCTGGTAATACATAAGGATGACGAAAAAAGTCATCCTTACCCCATTGTTTATCCCAATCTGTTCGGAATACTAATATGGTATTTTCCTGTATTTGAGCTTCATATGCTTTTACATCTTGCAAAGCAATGGCTTCCCCTGGATGCTTTGACATGCATGCAATGATGACCAACGGACCAAAGAAATGTTGTAATCCAATATGGTCAATGGGATTTCCCTGAGACCATGTATGGAAAGGCGCGTCCACATGACTTCCTACATGAGAGCCTACATGCATTTCTACCATATTATAGCCATGGGATTCTATGGTGGTCAAAGATGCCACCCTAGGGGTTGGATCCCCTGGATAAATAGGGGTATTGGCGTCAATGGGATACGATAAATCCACCATTTCTTTTACCATCCATGTTTTGTTTTTTGTATATCTTGCTTGTTCCATACAAGACTAAATCTCCTTCAAAGGATTAAACTGTTTATGATTTCGATTCCATTGATTCTTTCACCATATCCTTGTTTTTACCTTCTCTTATATAGCCCCAAATCAATACAAGACAAGGTAGTATAAGATAAAACTTAAAACCCAATAAAAATACAGCAATTAATAAGGCAGCAAAGGCGCCTACAGCTTTTAATATTGGCTTTTCTGTATCTTTGATAAAAGCAATCATGGAAGACATATACAAAATTAGGAACACACAATTCACTTGTTGAATCAGAATGGTTACCAAAGCATCTCCTACAAAATACATCACCAATAAAACCAAGGTATAAAAAATCATTAAAATATATAAGGCCCTTTGCGGTGCATTATTATGGTTTAGTTTAGCAAAAAATTCAGGTATAATCTTTTTTCTTCCAGAATCATACATGAGCCGGGAGGGTCCCCAAACCCAAGCGTTGATATTGATCAACAAGATTAAAAAAGCCACACCTGCTACCACATAGGCAGAATAAGAACCCAATACCTCATGTGCCACTGCAGCCAAAGGAACCATAACTGTCTGCATGCTTTCTTTATCCAACAAAGCAACCACACTGGCACTTAAGCCTAGATATAAAAACATCATGATAAGAAAGCTTATTACAATGACTTTATTAAAATCTTTTTTGATATCCACAAACTCCTCTGTGGCAAAAGATAAATTTTCCCATCCCAAAAACGCCCAAAATACAAGATTCATCCCCAAAATAACAAGATAAATACTATCTAGATTCCAAGCTGGTGCTTCTAGAGCAGTGGACAAATGGGCCACATCAGTACTTAAAAGAGCAACAACGATAATCATAATCAATAAACACAGCAAAATGACAGAACTAATACCTTGAATACGCAGCGAAATTTTAGAATCAAAGGTATTCAAATAGGTTATGAGCAACAATAAAATCCAGGCGATTATGACATTGCTTGAGGCAGGCAATTGACAAAGATAGCAAAGATAATTAGCACTCACAATAGTTAGAATGGGAACCAATAAAACCAAAGAAATAATGGATATATAACTAATGGCTACGCCAAATCGATGGCCTAATATTTGATAAATGACATTGACCAAACCACCGGAAGAGGGATATTGTTTCATAATCCTTGCAAACACATATAAAAAAGGGATCAGCAAAGCCCCCATACCAATCCAACTATAGAAGGAATACACCCCAGTCATACTATAAACAAGCCCTGGCAAAATCATCAGGCCTGAACCTAAAACAGATCCCACTACCAATCCAACGGATTTCCATATGGACAAATTTTTCTTTAAATCAATACACTGCATGTCCTGTTTTTCAGTCATCCCACAACCTCCTCCATAGCACCCAAGCCAATACATTTTATGCTTTAAATCAAAATACATGATTTCTAAAATGTAATTTGTATCACATGGTACAAAGTATAATATCCCTTTTGGGCTATCATTTGGGCAGACCTTCTTGGTTTTTGAATAAAGTATACAAAACTGCTATTCAAATCATATTGCCCCAAGAAGTTTCTGTCAAGATGCATATAAGAATTGTTCTATCATTATACACTAAAATTTATATTTATCCTACATAAACAAAAAAAGCACCTTCAATACCCCTGAATAGCGGCATGAAGGTGTTTTTTGTTTTATCTGTCTTATTTCATTCTTTCTTGTACTGTAGCCACTGCCAAATCTTTCAAACGCTTGGCTTCTGCCACCAAGTCATTCTTTTCTGCAATAATAGCATTGACAAATTCCTGGTCCTTCACCATGGGAATATTAATATCCGCACTGAGCAATACAGCGTTCAAAGCAGCTTCACACACATAAGCAGCTACCCCTGCGTCACTGATGGCCATGGTATTGCCTATCTTAGACAATTGCTCTGTAATCACCATGGCTTCCAATAAAGTACGGGCAATTTCCATGGGTTGGTTGGTTGCAGTTTGCAAAGCCTTTTGCAGTACTTCTTCTTTTTTAGCTTTTTCTTCTTCTGTATTTTTGGGCATGCGATATGCAGCCATCAATTTATCAAAGGCAGCAATATCTGCAGCAGCCAATTTTTCTAGCCTATTGATGATATAATAAGCCTTGGCAGTAATCTCTTTAGCCTCTGGCTCCACCTCAACATATTTGGGTTTTCCTACGGTCAGATTCCCCACCATGGCTGCCATGGCTGCGCCCAATGCACCCACCATGGCTGAAACGCTACCACCACCCGGGGTAGGAGCATCAGAAGCAGAAACTGCTAATATTTTACGTAAACTTTGATCAAACATGGATTTACACTCCTTTTCCTATGAGAATCATTAAGTATCAAGAATTTTTTAAGTTTTATTTATTTTGCAGCTGAATAGCTTTCAGCACATTCCTTTGAATCAATACTGTGGTAAGGCTTCCAACCCCACCAGGAACTGGGGAAATGGCGCCAGCAATTTTTTCTACATTTTCAAAATCAACATCACCACAGATGCCGCCACCTTCCATCTCATTGATACCAGCATCTACCACCACTGCCCCTGGTTTTACCATGTCAGCAGTAATCATTTTTGCTCTACCCACTGCAGCCACTACAATATCCGCTTGTTTCACATGAGCTGCCAAATCCACAGTTTTTGTGTGGCAGACAGTAATGGTAGCATTTTGATTTAACATCATAAAAATAAGAGGTTTGCCCACTGTTTCTCCCCGGCCTACAATCACTGCATTTTTCCCTTTTAGCTCAATACCGCTGCGCAACATGATTTCAATACAACTTTCCGGCGTAGCAGGGAATAATCCATCACCACCGCTCAAAATGTAACCCCGATTGATAGGATGCACCCCATCCACATCTTTCTTGGGATCCACTGCTTCTAAGATTTTCTTTTTGTCCATATGCTTAGGCAGAGGCAATTCTATCATAATACCATGCACTGCTTTATCTTGATTCAATTTATCCACCAAAGCCAGTACTTCCTCTTCCTTGGCTGTACCTGGCAAGGTAAACAATTCAAAATCAATTCCCACATTTCCGCAGGATTTTTCTTTTGAGCGGGCATAAACCACTGAAGCAGGGTCATCACCAGCCAAAACCACAGACAATTTCGGAACAATACCCTGCTCCCGTAATTTCGCCACATCAGCTTTTACTTCTTCCCGAATGGAAGCTGCCACTTTTTTTCCGTCAATTAATGTAGCCATTTTATCTTCCTCCCACAACTCGTTTTTATTTTGATTTATTCTTCATCCATGTTTTTTCTTATATATCAATGCAGTTATTTACCCTATACGCATTTTCTCTTCGGATTTCTCCACCAAACATAACAATTGTCCCTGTTGCAGAGTAACTCTTACTCGTTCTCCAGGCAATGCATCCCTGCTATTCTTCATGACTTGCCCTGTGGTCTCTTGTTGACAAATAGCATATCCTCTGGTCAAAATAGACAATGGACTTAACACCTGAAGTTTATCCACCAAAGCAGTTAAACCATCTTGACGTTTGTTTAATTCTCTTTTCCCTGCTTCCTCTAAACGGTGGACCAAAAAGTCCAATTGCATTTTTGGTACAGCAAAAATTTTATCTTCTGGTCTTCGGAAAACAACACTTTCTTTTGCATTATTCAGTCTGATTCTACAACGTTCTAAGTATTCCCGAAGGGAATGTTGCAAACGATCTTGCATAAGTAATAGGTTTTTACGCACTTCATCCTTAACAAATACCACTAGCTCTGCTGCAGCAGAAGGAGTTGGGGCCCTTAAATCCGCTACCATATCTGCAATGGTAAAATCAGTTTCATGTCCTACTGCTGATACCACTGGAATATGGGAAGCCGCAATAGCCCGGGCCACTGTTTCTGTGTTAAAAGCCCACAATTCTTCCAAGGATCCCCCGCCCCGGCCAACAATGATAATATCTACCCCATCCCATTGATTTAACTTTTCTATGGCAGCAGCAATCTCTCCTGGAGCAGCTTCGCCCTGGACAGCAACAGGATGGAGCAAAAGTCTGATACCAGGCCAACGTCTACCAATAATGTTAAGCATATCGCGTATGACTGCACCAGTTGGAGAAGTAACAATGCCAATACAAGAGGGAAACAAAGGCAGACGTTGTTTTCTTTCTTGGTCAAACAACCCCTCATTCGCCAGCTTTTTCTTCAATTGTTCAAAGGCCATATATAAGGCGCCCAAACCATCTGGTTCCATTTCTTGTACATAGAGCTGATATATTCCATCCCGTTCATATAAAGATACATACCCTCGCACCCTTACTGCTGCCCCATTTTCTGGTTGAAATAGTAAGGAGCGAGCTCGAGAGCTAAACATAACGGCTTTGACGCAGCTTTGGGCATCCTTTAGGGTAAAATACATATGCCCACTGGATGCCCGTTTATAATTGGATATTTCTCCTGTTACCCATAAATTAGCCAATACATGATCATTTTCCAATTTATCTTTGAGATATACATTTAATTCTCCTACAGTCCAAAGCTTCATATGTTCTCTCCATATTATCTCAATATAAACCTCTATCTAGTCGCCTCATCCTATATGTAAATCAAGATGAGGGGAAACAAGGGTTGTGGGTAATCCCACAACCCTTAAATTTATGGTAATTTATGTTACCCTTCATTTCGATCATTTCTTACAATACACCTGGTAAGAAAAATTTTTATTTAGATAACAAATATTCATGAATTGAATTTGCAGCTTGTTTACCCGCTCCCAAGGCTAAGATTACTGTGGCAGCTCCGGTTACCACATCACCACCAGCAAAAACACCGGGTTTTGAGGTTGCCCCTGTGGCAGGATCTGCTACAATGTTGCCTTTTTTATTGCATTCCAACCCTTTTGTGGTCTTAGGAACCAAAGGATTGGGGCCTTGGCCAATGGCCACCACCACTGTGTCCACTTGCATTTCATATTCTGAACCATCGATGGGAACTGGACTCCGGCGACCAGAAGCATCTGGTTCTCCCAATTCATATTTTAAACAAGTCATGCCCTTTACCCAACCATTTTCATCACCAAGGATTTCCACAGGATTGGTCAACAAAGCAAATTGAACTCCTTCTTCATGGGCATGTTCCACTTCTTCTCTTCTGGCAGGGAGTTCCTTGTCCGAGCGGCGATAAACGATCCACGATTCTTCAGCTCCCAAACGCAATGCCGTACGCGCGGCATCCATTGCCACGTTTCCGCCACCCAAGACAGCCACTTTTTTACCCAATTTAATCGGTGTATCCCATTCAGGGAATTGATATGCTTTCATCAAATTAGAACGGGTTAAAAACTCATTGGCAGAATATACGCCGCAAAGGTTCTCCCCTGGTATTTGCATAAAATATGGCAATCCAGCACCAGTTCCAATGAAAACAGCATCAAAGCCATCTTCTTCCATTAGCTGGTCAACTGTACTAAACTTACCTACCACTGAATTTACCTCTATGGTAACACCCAATTTTTTTAAATTCTCAACTTCAGCTTGCACCACAGCTTTTGGCAAACGAAACTCAGGTATGCCATACATCAAAACGCCACCAGCCACGTGCAAAGCTTCAAACACAGTTACCTGATGTCCCCTTTTCGCCAAATCAGCAGCACAAGTTAATCCTGCAGGTCCAGAACCCACCACAGCCACTTTAAAACCTGTGGGAGCAGCTACCTCCGGAATAGTAACCCCTTGTTTTAATTCCCAATCAGCACAAAAACGTTCAATCCGTCCAATGGCCACAGATTCAAATTTCCGTCCTAAGGTACAATATTTCTCACATTGATTTTCTTGGGGACAAACCCGGCCACAGACTGCTGGCAAGGCATTTTTCTCTTTAATTTTGCCAATGGCTCCAGCAAAATCCCCTTCTGCTACCAATTGAATAAACTGGGGAATATATACTTCCACTGGACAACCTTGACGACAAGGTTCATTTTTACATTGCAAACAACGTTTGGCTTCATCTATAGCCATTTCCGCCGTATAACCGGTGGCTACTTCAGTAAAATTCTTAGCCCGCACCAATGGATCTTGTGATGGCATAGGATTTTTCGTAGGTTTTATTTCTTTTTTTGCTTTCGGTGCATCAGCCATTATTTACCACCTCCGCATTTGCAACGATGTTTTTCCATTGCTTGATGCTCTTCATCACGGAAAAAAGCACCCCGACGGCCCAATTCCAACCAATCCACTTGATGGCCATCAAAATCAGGCCCATCCACACATACAAATTTGGTTTCACCACCAATGGATACCCGGCAGCAACCGCACATTCCCGTACCATCCACCATCAGAGCATTTAAGCTTACAATGGTTTTGATATCATATTCTTTGGTTAAATTACTACATGCCCGCATCATGGGTTGGGGCCCAATGGCAATACAAAGGGCTACATTCTCTTTTCCTTTTTCTTCAATAATCTCTTTCATTACATCTGTTACAAAACCCTGACGCACATATGAGCCATCATCTGTTGTCACAAACAATTCGCTGCAGGCATTTCTCATTTTATCTTCCCAGAACAAAAGATCTTTGCTTCTGGCTCCAATAATACCAATCACATGGTTACCAGCTTCTTTTAATGCCCTAGCAATGGGATGGACTGGTGCAACACCAACGCCACCACCTACCACTAGTACAGTTCCTACTTTTTCAATATGCGTTGGCTCACCCAAAGGTCCTACAAAGTCCTTGATTGAATCGCCAACTTGCATTTGTCCTAATTGTGCTGTGGTTTTTCCTACTTCTTGCACCACAATGGTAATGGTGCCTTTTTCCCGGTCAAAATCTGCAATGGTTAAAGGAATTCTTTCACCCTCCTCATGAATGCGGAGAATGATAAATTGTCCAGGTTTGCAGCTTTTCGCTACTTTAGGTGCTTCAACAACCATCATTTTAGTGATCGGGGAGTATTCCTCTTTCTCCAAAATTTTGAACATAAAAAAGCTTCGCCCTCCCTCAGTTCCCAAGTGTTAATACAGTATTCACAAAGATAAATTCTCGAAAATCCTTCTCATTCCTGCCTGTTTCACGCAAATATTCATGAAAACCCTTATCCTTTTCCCCCATGAGCTTGTTCAGCATACGTGTTTTCTTGTTTATATAAAATTTCCCAA
>CATZDY010000003.1 GCA_958417755.1 uncultured Peptococcaceae bacterium | reverse complement strand
TTGAAAGGTTTCCCAAATAGAAGAGCGAAACAAAGGCTTGGCAATAAAGTAATCAACCCCAGCTTGCCGGGCTTCTGTCTCAATGTCGCTCCAATCATAGGCAGTGATAATGATAATGGTGGTATCTGGTCCCACCAATTTCCTGATGCGGCGACTGGTCTCAATGCCATCCATGCCAGGCATTTTCCAATCAATGAGAGCAATATCGAATGTGAGTCCCTTTTGGAGGGAATTTTGCACTGCTTCCACTGCCTTGGCTCCGGAATCCACCCACAGTGATATTGCCCCAATATCCGCCATGATGGCAGCCATTTGTTCTCCCACAATCGTATCGTCGTCAGCCAGCAAGATGTGAAGGCCTCGAAGTAATTCCCTGGATTTCCTCTGGCTTTCCTCCTCTTGGTTATCAAAAACCAGTTCCAAGGGAATGGTGATGGTGAAAGAAGTCCCCTGATTTTTTTCGCTTTGAACCTCAATGGTTCCCCCCATGAGCTGGACTAAGCTGTAAACAATGGAAAGTCCCAGCCCGCTCCCCACTTTGTTGCGAGCTGGGTCAGCATTTTCTTGTTCAAAGGGGTGGTAAATTTTTGACAAAAATTTTGAGGACATGCCAATACCAGTATCCTTAACCTGAAATTCCAGAAAAGCAAAACCTCCTGTGCGCCGTAATTCTCGCACATGAACTGAAATTTTCCCTCCAGCAAGAGTGAATTTTAATGAATTGGATAAAAGATTCATAAAAATTTGATTGAGTCGCAAGGGATCTCCGATATAATACCGATCCAAGGGTTCCTGATGATATACTTCATATTGGATGTGGAGAGATGCTGCTTGAGGATAAATGATTGCGTCAATTTGGGCAATCATTTCATTAAAATCAAATTTTGTATGGGAAATGGACATCTTGCCGCTTTCGATCCTAGACATATCCAAGATATCATTGATCAAAGACAGTAAATAACGGGAAGATGTGTCAATTTTACGAAAACAGTCTTGAACTCGTTCCTGATTATCTATTTTGAGCTGTCCAATGGTACTCATGCCAATGATGGCATTCATGGGTGTGCGGATATCATGACTCATACGGGATAGAAAGTCAGATTTTGCGCGATTGGCTGCTTCAGCAGCAGCCAAGGCGTCACGAAGCAATTGTTCTTGTTTCATTTTTTCTGCTCGCTGTTCGTCCAAAACTTTTAGCAGGGTAATTTCCAATACATCATCATTATAGGGATTATCCACATGGATAATATGAATTGAAATCCAATGGTATATCCCATCACTGCCCAATTGACGCATTTCCCGGTATATTTCCTTTTCTCCCCTCTGGAAAAGTTGCAAAATGTTTTTCCTACCAAAGGTATGGCGAAAATCTTCCTGGTTAGTTGGATGGATTTCCCCGGCAATTTGTTGGTTCATGGCATCATAGTTGCCACTGATTGGTTCCTGGTTAATGAAATCGTGATCAATCAAATCCACATAAGTGTTTTGGGTGAGATTAACCCGGGAAATCCGCTGATAAGCGGTAAAAATCGCTGTTCTAAGGGAAAGATTTTCAATGACCTGGGCTTGTTCCCGTTCTTGCTGCAGTTTTCTGATTTCAGTGATATCAGAAAAAACCGCTTGGATCACTTCCACGCCATTGGTATTGACCAAACGTTCCATGGTCACACTAATCCAGCAGGGGGAGCCATCTTTGCGTTGGCTTTCTCGTTCATAGGAAATCTGACCGCCATCTTTTGCAATGCTTGTTAAGGTTTTACGAATCCAGGGAAGGTTCTGCTTCAACACGGATAGAAGGGGCTCATGGACTTGCTGATGGTATTCTTCTTCGCTATATCCATAGATTTCCCAGGCCCTGCGGTTGGCATTGATGATATGATGAGGGCTTTCAATGGAAAGTTGGATGATTCCACAGGGTACAGTATCATAGAGCTGGGAGAGAAAATTGGCTTGCCGGGTAATTTCTCTATTGGCTTGCTGGAGTTGTAGTTCTCTTTCCACGCGACTGGTGATATCTGTAATGAAACAGCTGACAACATGATCTCCGTCCACATCAACAAATCCTTTGCCTATATCAAGCACCCAAATGATGCTACCATCTTTTTGATAGACTCGATATTCAACTTGATATGTTTCACCCTGGGCAAGAATTGCTGCCACTTGTTTTTGTATGTGTGCATAATCATCTGGATGGATAAAGCCTGCACAACTATTATGGGTATGAGTTTGGTATTCTTCCAAAGTTTTATAACCTAACATTTCATAGAGGCCCCTGCTGATCCATTTTGTGCTGTAGTATGCATCAGGATAGCAAATCTGCATGCCTCCGGGAAGCTGGCTCATCATAAGTTCGATTTGCTGTTCTTTTGCATATAACAGACTTTTTAATTGCAGGAAATTTTCCTTTCCAGGGGAAACATTTCTCCCGGCTGAATAGAAGAAAAAGGGATGGAGTTATGGATGTGAGAGGTTTTTAAAACACCCTTTTCGCGGCGGAAAATAAATGTGATCCGTTGTTGGATACACATGACTGTATCAGGCTGTTGAGAACGCAGCCAACTAAGGCCTTCGCAAAGATAAACACCAGGTGCCTGTTCTGTGACGATGTATTCTTCATCCAACACTTCACAAGTCATTAAATCATGTCGGGCATCTGAAAAAGCTTTGCTTACTGCCTCAGCGCCTTCTGCTTTTTGCAATTCTCCTGCCCCTAGCCAGACAATATCATGAGTAAAGGTAGAAATAAGAAAATCTACATCACTGTCACAAAAGTATTTGCGAAGAATAGTGGAAGCAAAATCCTTAATTTCCCTTTGTTCTTCATCTGTCATCATGCTAAACCCCTTTTTCAATCAGTGTTCAATGCCTTGGTTACCCTTTATGCTTTAAATTTTTTTGCCATCAGAACATGAAATACCAATAAGGTATTTCAAAAAGATATCTTCCATTTATTTTAAAAATATAACAAAGGCATGGTAGAAAAAGTTTTACAATCCAATCAACAAGCATACAGGGAATTCTTATAGAGAAGAAAAATAGATATGGTGACTTCTTACGAATGTTTTTTGCTATTGTTTGTTTATAATTAATCTGTATCAAAGATTTATATTGATAATAAAACAATTTTTATTATAACCTTTTTCAGCGTATGAGAATGAGTATTTTATCGTATTTTGTTGTTTTCCTATGTCATTATAGATTTTATAATAAAATAAATAACTATGGTAGTTATTATAAATGAAAATATTCTTTCTTGCTTAGGTATGTTAAGATTTTGGGTATATCTTTGATGAAAAAATATAAGTCCTAATTTCAGATGCACAGAATGGGGAACCCAAGGAAAGAGGTGAGCTTGATGCGGATATTGGTGGCAGAAGATGAGTCAGAACTACTGGCAGTACTGACAAAGCGTTTAAAAGAAGAAGGATATGCCACGGATGGTTGTAGCAATGGAATAGATGCTCTGCATTGTTTACAAACAACCCCTTATGATTTAGCCATTTTGGATATCTTAATGCCTGGAAAAGATGGATTGGCTGTATTGCAAGCATTGCGGGCTGGGGGGAATCAGTTGCCCGTGTTGTTGCTCACAGCCAGGGATAGCGTAGAGCATCGGGTTACTGGATTGGACGCAGGGGCGGATGATTATCTAACCAAACCCTTTGCTTTTGCTGAATTGCTGGCCCGCATCCGGGTACTTTTGCGCCGGGGGGCTAAAGATAAAACTGATATTTTGGCCCTTGCCGATTTGACCATGGAGCTTTCTACCCATAGGGTTCAACGGGCAGGAAAGGAGATTTCCCTTTCCAGCAAAGAGTTTGCTGTTTTAGAATATTTATTACGGCACAAAGGGATGGTTTTATCCCGAGGACAGCTGGAAAGCCATGTGTGGGACTATGATTTTGCTGGGGGAAGCAATATTGTGGATGTTTATGTGCGTTATTTACGCCGTAAAATCGACGATCCCTTTGGGCAAAAGTTGATTCACACGGTGCGGGGTGTGGGCTATATGCTCAAGGAGAGCCCATGAAAAAATTGTCGATTAAAGCCCGGGTCACCCTATGGTATACAGGCTTATTGCTATTCTTGCTAGCTTTGGGATTGGGGTATTTGTTGTCCTTTGCTGACCAAATATTTTCCCGACAGCTCCGGGATACCCTGCAAGATGTGGTATCTGATGTTGTAAAAGTAGCGGATTTTGAACATGGAGAATTGGATGATGATCATATAGACTATTATCGTGATGGGGTTTCTATTTTCCTTTATGATACCAATGGTCGCTTGCTAACTCCCCGGGTCAACCGAGGGATTCAGGTGGATTCATTGTTGGAAGATCAAGTGGTGAAGGTTGTAGATAATGGCCAGGAAAAATGGATGGTGCATGATTTGTATGCAGTACAGGGGGAGACAGGGTTCTGGGTACGGGGGGTAATTTCCATGTCCGGAACCTTGGAAACCATGAGAAATATGTTGTTGCTGGCTTTGGTGGGCGTACCAGTATTTGTGTTGGTGGCCATGGGGGGAGGGTATTGGATAACCAAACGCGCCTTTTCTCCTGTGGGTAAAATGGCGGAAACAGCCAAGGCCATTACTTCGGGCAATGATCTTTCTTTACGGATTTCGGATGATAGGTCAGGGGATGAGCTCTCCCGGTTGGGGCATGCCATGAATGTGATGTTGGCCCGTTTGCAGGCTTCCTTTGAAAATGAACGGCAGTTTACAGCGGATGTTTCCCATGAGCTGCGTACCCCCACAGCCATTATCATTGCCCAATGCGAATATCTGTTGGAGCAGCTGGGGGATGAAAAGGAACAAGAGGCATGTGTGCGTTCTATCCTCAAACAGGGTCAGAAAATGCATGATATTATTGCCCAGCTTTTGTTGTTGGTCAGGGCGGAAAATGGTAAATTTCAGCCCCATTGGGAGCAAGTCAATCTGAGTGAAATCTGTGAAATGGTTGTTTTGGAAATACAAGACTTTGCCCAGGAGCTAGGAATTACCTTGCAGATGAAATTGGAGCCTCATATCATTTTGGTGGGGGACGAGACTTTATTGATGCGTTTATTAACCAATCTCATCCACAATGCCCTTGATTATAATAAGCCAGGGGGCAGTGTTACTTTGCAATTGTCCCAAAGGGAGGATGGGATCCACCTGTCCATTGCAGATACTGGTATTGGTATCCCTGCCAAAGAATTGGATAAAATCTGGAATCGTTTTTATCGAGTTGAATCCTCTCGGCATACAGAGGGAACAGGATTGGGGCTTTCCATGGTCCAGTGGATTGTGAAGGAGCATGGCGGCACCATTGAGGTGCAGAGTGTTTTAGGGGAAGGTAGTATGTTTGTTGTTACTTTGCCCAGATATCAGCAAGAAAAATAATGGAGGCTTCCCTTATTTTTAATGAAATTTTAATGTTTGCTGCCTATGATAGGAATAGAAAATATCAAGATAGGGTGAAGAGCATCCATGGAAAAGGGAAGGTGATAGTTTTTATGAAAATGAGAAAAACAGTGATTATTATGGTGGTAGCAGCTTTGGCTTTGACCATGATTTCTGTACAAGCCTTTGCCGCTTCCTTCACAGCAGCCCAGGCAGAGACCATGGCCAAGCAATATGTTCCTTCTGGCACTATCCATTACCAGACAGAAAATGATGACAATCACTATGAAGTTAAATTTTATAACAAAGATAAACAAGAAAAGTATGAGGTAAAAATCAGCAAGCTAACCAAAAAGGTCATTGCCTTTGATAGTGATCTTTTAGATCAAAGGGGTTCTGCTACTGTTACTCTCACAACAGCAGAAGCGCAAAAAGTTGTGACCAAGGAGTTACCAAAAGCAGAGATCCTATCTGTTGCTTTGGATGCAGATGATGGTTTACAGGAATATAAAGTTCGTTTTAAAACCAACACATATTACGGGGAGTATACCATACATCCCCAGACTGGTAAAATTTTAGAACGGGATATTCAGGTGGGAACAATGCCTGCAAAAACAGATACAGCTGATCTCATCTCCTATGAAAAAGCAATAGAGCTTGCCAAAAAAGAGGTACCCAAGGGAACAGTGACAGACGTGGATTTGGATCGCGAAGGCCAAACCTATGTGTATGAAGTGGAACTCTATCAAAACGGAATGGAATACGAAGTTTTTCTGGATGCCCGCACCGGAAATGTGCTGAAAAGCAATTCCCATAAAGATGAGTGGAAGTCTTCAAAGCAGCCAAATCAAGTCACCAATCCATCTGGCCAACAAGACATTGGTTTGGAAAAAGCCAAACAAATTGCCTTGAAACAAGTCCCTGGGGCAGTGGTGAAAAAGTGTCATTTGGACTGGGATGACGGTCGAGCAATTTATGAAGGAGAGCTGTATAAAGACGGTTGGGAATATGAATTTGAGATTGATGCTGTGACAGGAAATATACTGGAATGGGATAGTGACTTTGATGATTAAAGTTTTGTTTGTGAGGCAACAAGTTAGTTTGTAATTGGTGTATAGGAACATAAAAGGGCGCAGGAATTTTTTCCAGCGTCCTTTTCTTAGGATGCCCACCAAGAAATAAAAGTTTCCTAATTGTTATTGAACGCTGCTTTAAGATACAATATGTTTTGGTCTTTTGAAGGTTGCATTTTTCTTTTTTTCTTCAATCACAAACTGGCCCTGCAAGTTTTCTGGATCAATGCTTTTCCAGGTGGCCAATATACGCAATCTCCCATCAGAAAGGACTTTTGTTTGCCCATATCCCTTTCCTATGCGCACTTCGTTCTTTGTATTTATATGCTGATACGTGAATTTCAAATTTCCGTTCCCCAGGACTTGTCCTAATATCAAACCCTTTAAAATTTTACCCCCTCCATAGACAGCCCAAACAGTATCTTCCAATTGTGAATAGTGGAAAACCGTATGCCGGGATACTTCCTCATCCCCAGTGTTAAATCTGCCACTAAAAACTTTATCATGATACCAGATTTTTTGCTTCAGGGGGTGTGGTAAAATTTTTTTCATTACATGATAACAGAGTATTCCTTGATTTGCAGTGGGGATTTGGTGGTAATCTGTGGGTTTGTACCCTCGCTTTGCGTAAAAAGAATAGGCAGGCAAAGAGGCATCTAACACTGCATGCTGGTATTCTTCTTTGGCAACCAGTGTTTCTAGAAACTGCATGATCAAAGAGCCAAAGCCTTTCCCCTGATGTTGCGGGAGGACAAATACTTTGCTGATGTGATTGTTTTCAACACTACCAGTGCCCACGAATTCTTCGTTTTCAACAAACAAATAAATATTGCCATCCGCCAATTCTTTGATCAGCTTCTTGTTAGTATGATATTCTAAAAAATATGTAACCACTTCTTGAGGATAGAAATGAGGATAAATTGTTTGAATGGTTGTATTCATAATATCTTTTATGTTATCTATTTCTTTAAAGGTTGCTTTTATGATTTTCATGATTCACTCCGTTCTGTGCCCCAGAGGAGGTAGAGATTAATATTAAGGTAGGAGGAATAGCCTCACTTTCGAAGATACATTTTACTAGGAAGATACATGGGCTGATACGATTTTTGCTATATGGGATAAATGACACAAGCAAAACCATAAACCCATCCACCTGTGGCACTTGATTATAAAGGAAAAATATATAAATTTAAAGATATTTAGATAATAATGGAATTTAAATTGCTGGCTAGTCACCAGAGATTCCTTGGTAGTAATACAATGGTTAATCAATTTAACAACAGTATACCACAATATGTGTGGTTTCTATAGTATATATTACTATAAACTTTATATATTGATATTATGCTAAAAGCAGATGATGGAATAGGAAGGAAATAGGCATACTTTCATCAAGGGCAGAGAATTTTTATTTGAGCCTTGGACGTATAAGCCTCTATATTCTTAAGGTGCTTAAAAATAAAGGCTTTTTTTATGCCCTTTTTTATAGGAAGGTCATTGAAGATAGAAATTCTTACAGCGTATCATTTCAGTGTAGTATGATGATGTGCGGAGAAAAGAGTGCTATTGATAGAATGAAAAAGAAAAAGGATGATAAAATGAATCATAAAATCTTGTTGGTAGATGATGAACAGGATATTGTTGACTTGATAGAAGAAGTTTTGCGACAAAATGGGTTTCAAGTCATTCAAAAAGCATATACAGGTTTAGAAGCATTACAACTTTGCCGGGAATTTCAACCTGATGTGATTGTATTGGATATGATGCTTCCAGATATTGATGGGATTGAAGTATGTCAAAAAATACGGGAATTTTCCTTTTGTTCCATCCTGTTTCTTTCTTCTAAAAATGATGATATTGATAAAATCCTAGGTCTTTCCTGTGGAGGCGATGATTATATCACCAAACCATTTAGCCCCCGGGAAATGGTTTTTCGTATCAAAGCCCAGCTACGCCGTCAGCAATACCAAACTACCCTCCAACTAGACAATAGAAATATTTTAACAGCTGGTTCTCTTTCCCTTGATAAAGAGAGCTGCCGAGTTTATAAAGCAGGTAAAGAAATTAGTCTAACTGGACGTGAATTTCTGCTTTTATCCTATCTCATGGAAAATGCTGATAGAATTATCAGCAAAGAACGTCTTTATGAACAGGTTTGGGGGGAATACAGCAGCATTTGTGATAATACCATTATGGTTCATATTCGCCATATCCGCGAAAAGATAGAAGATAGCCCCTCAAATCCTCAGCATCTTATTACAGTCAAAGGCTTGGGTTATAAGTTAAAGAAAAGGATTGATTAAATGAAGAAATCTGGATTTCGCACTATTTTTCATATTTACCTGATTTTCTTCTTATTGCTGCTTGGGGCGATTATGGCAGCAATGGGTCTTTTCTTTTTATTGATTACTGTGCAAAAGCCGGATGGTATAATTGTCAGAAGCGACTGGCCCAAAACATTTACAGAGAATTTTAAAGAACAAATTATTTTTATTGCTGATAAACCCCAGGTAAAACAAGCTGGTATAAAGTTATTGCAGGATAACAAGTTGGGGTTGCGTATTTTCGATTATGGGGGACATGAAGTATTTAGCTATGGGAAATTTGAACAGGTAAACCAGCATGATGCCAATACAGGGCAGCTTTACCAAATAGAGCATTGTCAGAATGGCGAAACCAGTTTTTTTTGTGGAGAAGTTACCCACCAAGGAAATAATTACGTTTATATCCTGTATTTCCCTATGGAAATCAAAAAAGTTACGATGTATTTGAATGGAGCCAGGTTTTCAGGGGGAAAAACAATTATCATTGCTTTTGTTGCCCTGCTGTTTCTTGTGATCCTCATGGCAGGATTTGTATATGGGCTTTGGACAACCCAGGCGGTGAGACGTTTAACGGCATCTATGCAAGATATTGCAAAACGCTGTTATCTACCCGTCCAAAATCATGGAGCTTTTGGGGACATATATGACAGCTTGAATACATTAAATGCGGAAATCAAAGCAAGTGACAAATTACGGGAACAAACGGAAAAAATGCGGGAAGAATGGATTGCAAACATTACCCATGATTTGAAAACACCTTTGTCTCCTATCAAAGGATATGCTGAGATTCTATCTGATGATACTGTAAAGACTGCTGAACAATGCAAAAGGTATGCCCAAATTATGTTAAAAAATGTTGCCCATATGGAAACCCTGCTTGATGATTTAAAATTAACCTATCTCTTAGAAAACAACATGGTTCCTATCCATTGCCAGGAACAAAATCTTGTCCGCTTTTTAAAAGAATTGGTGATTGATATTTTGAACAATCCCCAATATGAAAGACGAACCATTCATTTTGAAAGCACAAGAGAAACAATCTTGTTTGTGTTTGACCCAAAGCTTTTGTGGAGAGCTTTTCAAAATTTAATCATCAACGACTTTGTGCATGGGGATACAAACACAGAGATTAACCTGCAATTTTCTATGTCTGACCATATGCTGCAAATTGTTGTGGCTGATAATGGAAAAGGAATGACTGTAGAGGAAAGCAGTAAACTCTTTCAGCGGTATTATCGGGGAACAAATACAGAGCAGCAGCCAGAGGGAACGGGTTTAGGGCTAGCCATTGCCAAGAATATTGTGGAACTTCACAAAGGTACAATTTCCGTATCCAGCGTACTTGCGTATGGAACAACTTTTCAAATTCGTTTTCCCCATAATTAAGGTTCATTAAGGTTGCCTGAAAGATAGATTAAGGTTGATAGCCTATCATTGCTGATGATAGCTATCAACCTTTTTTATATACTTCTAGGAGGTGAGAAAACTGAAAAGTTTTCCAATCTTGAAAAATGAGGTTTATTCCGTTCTTGTTTTGTTGTTGGTATTTTTGTTCTATACCCTAGACTTTCATTGAATATAAGAGGGGGACATATGGAATAAGCCGGAATGTGATTTATTTCGAACAGAAAGTAGGGGTTTGTTTGAAAATCATTTTGAAATACATGACAATGGATATGAAAGAGCACAAAATAAGAACAGTTGTTATGCTGTTGTCAATATTGCTTTCCACTACATTGCTATTCGTATCTTTTTCTATCAATGCGTCCTATGAAAGTGCGCAACAGAAAATGGCCCGGGGCATGGCAGGAAGTGCAACGGTTTCCATTGGTGCTGGGGAGGGCACTTCCAACATAGCCATAAACCGTATTCCTGACTTACCCTCGATGCAGGCAAAAGTAGGTGTGTTGAAAGGAACAGCCCTATACCACGAAAAAGGATATTATGAAACCATAGATCTGATTGCTGCAGACCTTATGCAATTCAATCAAATTAACAAACTGCGTTTGTTAGATGACGATGATATTGCAGATTTTTCTGGCAAGCAAATCATTCTTCCAGACCGTTTTACCTCAAAATATGGGATTAAAAAAGGCGATGCGCTTACGCTGCAAGTGTCCGGAACCCCTGTTACATTTACAGTCAAAGCCATTGCTGCTTATGACACGGTTTTTTTACGACACACAAGGGGCGCCACAGCACTTTTACCCCTTACTACTTTAGCCGGACTTTTAGAACAAGCTGATGGATATAGTGAAGTTTTGGTTGAACCAGCCCAAGGTGTTTCCACAAGCGAACTAATACATCAGTTAAGGGCCGCTCTTCCTGGTACCGGGTACCAAGTATCTGAGATTGTAAACAAGGCCCAGATAACAGCTGAGGCAAGAGAAAAATCCATGCCCTTTTACCTCATCAGTTTTTTTGCATTCATCATGAGCATTTTTATGATTGATAGCAACTATAAGGTAATCACTTTAAAGCGTCTGCCAATGATTGGAACATTTCGCAGTATCGGAGCAACCCAAAAGGCAGTTACCCATATACTTCTTGGGGAAAGTATATTGTATGGCAGCATAGGCGGGTTGCTTGGTATTCCAGTAGGTATGCTTGTGCTGAAAGTCATTTTGCAGGGAATGGGGCAATCCCTAACCCCAGGCATTGCCATTCCTGTGGTCATTTCTCTTCCCATTCTGTTGGTCTCTTTTTTTGCGGCCATTGTGGTTTCATTGTTCAGTGCCTGGCTTCCCATACGCCGGGCAAGCCGTTTGCCGCTTAAGGATATTGTGCTGGGAACAGTAGAGGAAAAACGTATGCCCCAGCGCTTTGTGGTGGGTATTGGGCTTGTTCTTTTGATGGTATCTGTGTTTTTACCCCATATGGCTTCTGGGACTATGCTGTATCTGGCCGGGGGTTTTTCTCTGTTAGGTCTCATTGTTTCCACTATATTACTCATCCCTTTTATTACAAACCTAATTTCCAGGGGCTTGGAAATCCTATACAGCTTGATTTTCAAAAATGAGGGCAAACTTGCTGCCCGCAATATAAGGGACAATAAGAACATGGCCCAGAATATTACGCTGCTATTTATCAGCATTTCCGTTGTGATTGCAATTCAGGTTGTGGGAAACTTTGTCACTACCTATGTTAGCGATGTATTCCATGGCGCAGAATTACATGGCTTTGCAGACGGACCCATGGAACAGGGCTTTGTGGAGCAAGTCAAAACTATGGATAGCATTGACAAGGTATTGCCCCTTTATGTATTTAAGCATGAACTACGGGGAAATGGTATCTCTTTTTCCCGCTTGGAAGCAACAGATAATCTGGAATGGTATAATGCTATGCTTGCCCTCCACTATCCAGAGAAGGAGATGGAAAAACAAGCTGTTTCCGCCTTTGCAACAGAGCGGTCAATGGTGCTAAGCGAGAACTGTATGGAGAGAACAGGATTCTCTGTGGGTGATACCCTCTGCCTTACAAAGGGAACAAAGCAAAACAAGTATGTGATAGTTGGCAGTTTCAAATCCCGGGCCACTGATGTGGAAGCAGTGATTCCTTCAGCCTATGCTGTTTCAGATTTTGGTGTAACAAGGTATAACTTTTTAGCCTATACGGCCGCTGATCCAGATGCCGTTATGGTGCGAATCCGTGATTTGTTTGGCAGTACTGCAAATTGGAGCCGGACAGTAGAGGAATTCAATATGGATGCACTTTCCACTGTGGGAGCCTTTTTAAAACCCATGCACAGCATGACTTATTTTATTGTATTGGTGGCCACAATGGGTGTGATCAATAACCTACTGATTTACTATATGCAGAAACGGCGTACCATTGCTATGTTCAAATCTGTTGGCCTGAGTAACAGGCAAAATATGAAAATAACGTTGTTAGAGGGCTTTTCTTCTGGTCTGATTGGGGCGGTTATTGCCATGTTTGTTTCTTATTTGGAAATACAGACCATTTTCATTGTGGCAGGGCCGAAAATTGCAATGACACCAGAATTAGATTTTGCTACTTTTCTCACTGCCGGAGCTATGGGGATATTGATTACCCTAATTGGTTCCACAGTACTGATTCTCAAAAATTGTCAGTTGAAATTAGTAGAAGAAATTAAATTTGTGTGATGGGAGGTTTTATAAATGACCCCTTCAGTTGACAATATTGTTCTTGAGGGTAGAAATATTGTAAAGGATTTCAAACTTGGCGATACCACAACAAGGGTATTAAAAGACGTATCATTAAAAGTCTTGCAAGGGGAATTTGTTGCCATCATGGGGCCATCTGGTTCTGGGAAAAGTACACTGCTTTATATCCTTGGCGGTCTTGATACCCCAACGGGTGGCTCTGTTTACATGAATGGCATCAATATTTCCACCTTTGGTGATCCAAAAATGAGCCAGCTGCGCCGGCAAAAAATCGGGTTTGTATTTCAATTCTACAATCTTATTCCCAATTTAAATGTAGAAGAAAATATTATGCTACCCTTATTATTGGATGGTAAGAAAATGCGTGACCACAAAAATCAGCTGACCCAGATTTTAGAGGTTGTCGGCTTATCAAACAGGCGAAAACATACCCCCCGCATGTTATCAGGAGGACAACAACAGCGGGTTGCCATTGCCCGCGCACTCATTCACAACCCGGAGATTCTGTTTGCAGATGAACCCACAGGAAATCTGGACAGCAAAATTGGGAAGGAGATGATGAACCTATTGCAAAATATTAACCAGGAAAGAGGACAAACAATCATGATGGTCACCCATTCGTCGGAAGCTGCCAAAAACAGTAACAGAGTAATAACAGTGCAGGATGGAATGATTGCATCATAACCATTGTTGCAAGATAAATCTTCATAGATAGGAAAAATATCTTTGTGTCTTTGATAGGGTGCTACTTACTAATGGAGCATCATTGAGCAGGACAGGGGAGTATAAATGAAGGAGACGCCCCAAAAAGCATTGTCTAAGCGTTTTGGGAATTTTAATCGGTTGGATTTAAAGATTTACTCATTGTAGGTAGCACCAATCTGCTGATTGATGATAAAAAAAGATGTCAATTGTTATGCACAAAAGACATCTTTTAGGCTTATCTATCTTTGATCACTTATGGAAGCACTGCTGTTATTGGTAGCCAAATCTGCCAAGGGATCGTAAGGAGCCCCTGTGATGGTTCCACTTAACAAAGCAATGTCAACGGCATTTTCAGGGCTCCCCCAGGAGTTGCCAGAGAAAACGAACACAGCTTGATCCACCACATACCCCCGGGTATTATAGACCACATTATTGGTGATATACCCCGTTGAATTGGGATTTAAATAAGCAGGCTGTCTGAGAGAATAGAAAATGTTATTTTGCACCAAAACATCTGTAACATTGGGTTGGGTCACAAAACCACGATTTACCACCCATCCTGTGGAAGGCCCTGATTGAGCAGGTCCATAAATGATATTTTGGATAAGTCGATGGTTTGAGCCTGCAAATTGAATAAATTCCACAGCATAGGGCACATCGCTGGTTATGGTCAGCCCTTTTATGGTGATTCCGGTTCCTGAAACCAAAAAGGGAACCACTGCAGCTTGCAATACAATCAAAGTATCTGGATAGCCCTTTAATGTAATGCCAGCTTTATTCACAGGTATTTGAGCTGTAATAGGATAAGTGCCTCCCAAAATATGCACTGTTCCAGTGGCTGGTACTGCGGCCACTCCTTCTTGAATGGTTCCAAAGGGATTGCTTTGGGAACCATCCCCTCCTGTGGCACCTGCCCTAACATAAATGGCAAAGGGATTTACATTTGGACCCGTAGGTCCAGTGGCCCCAGTGGCTCCCGTAGGCCCAGTGGGTCCTATGGGTCCGGTAGGTCCGGTAGAGCCTGTGGCACCGGTAGACCCAGTGGGCCCAGTGGGACCAGTATCTCCAATACCCGTAGGTCCAGTGGGTCCTATAGGCCCGGTAGCTCCTGTGGCGCCTGTAGGACCAGTGGGACCAATATCCCCAATGCCCGTAGGCCCAGTGGGTCCGGTAGGCCCGGTAGCTCCCGTGGCGCCTGTAGGACCAGTGGGACCAGTATCTCCAATACCCGTAGGCCCAGTGGGTCCAATGGGCCCGGTAGCTCCCGTGGCGCCTGTAGGCCCAGTGGCTCCCGTGGGTCCAGTAGGCCCAGTAGCTCCTGTGGGTCCAGTAACAGAAATAAGGGCATAATCTGCTGAGGTATCAGGAAAACCATTGGGGCTATCAACATCCACTCGATACAAAGAGCCTTGGTAGAAAACCAAATCTCCAGCCAGGTAATTAGCGCTGTTCGCAGGATCAAAGACAGCGGCTTCGCTTAATCCTGGACCAGGAGGACCAGTAGGCCCAGTAGCTCCGATAGTTCCTGTAGGCCCGGTGGCTCCTGTTGTCCCAGTAGCCCCGATAGGCCCAGTGGCCCCGGTAGCACCGGTAAGGCCTGTGGGACCGATAGGCCCTGTGGCGCCGGTAGATCCAGTAGGTCCCACAGCTCCTATGGAGCCCGTAGGCCCAGTGGGTCCTATGGGTCCAGTGGCGCCAGTGAGACCTGTGGACCCAGTAGGCCCTGGGGGGCCAGTGAATCCTATAGCTCCTGTAGCTCCCGTATTGCCAGTAGGGCCAACGGCCCCCATGGCCCCTGTGGGGCCGGTTACACCTGTGGCCCCAGTGGGACCAGTAGGCCCGGCGGCTCCTGGGGATCCAACTGGGCCCATAGGACCAGGAGGCCCCATGGGCCCAGTTGGTCCTGGGGGACCGCAAAGACATACATAGGGAACACAGCATCTATGGCAATGATTTTTTTTATAATACAAAGGCTCATCTCCATCCCTTTGATAATTCAGTAATTATTTTGTTTTTTTATTGAAATGAAATAAAAATTGAATGCAACATAATCAGATATATTTTAAAATATGCAATTCAAGAAAATATTGTTCTTAATTTAGGATAGTTTTTGGGCCATTTAAAAAGTTTTCAACCCATTGTTCTTTATTTTGAATGACTGAAAAATTGAATTATCGGGCATATATTGCTTAGGCAACAGAGGATAAAAATGGATCCAAGATGCATGAGGTTTGATTCCAAAGTAAAAAATCAACCTTTTTGAAGCAAAGTAAAAATTAGGTTGATTTTTTTATAAACAATTGCTAAGGAGCTGTTGGGAATAATTTATGGAATAGGGACTGGTGGCTATAAGCTTGGTTTTGAAGCCTTGGAGGAACTATGATGGGGTTGATTCAACAGGGGCACAGATTGCCTCCCCTCTTGTAGCGCCTATTCAAACATGGCAAAAGGATTTACAATAGGAAATCCTTTTGGTGCTGTATAGGTTTTGTCAACTTTGTTAAGAAATCTTTCCTGTTGTACAGTGGAATCAGGCAAGGAATTCCAGATTACACTAGGTTCTCATTTGCCATGTTGCTGCCAGCGGTGTAGACTTCCATTAGCTCAGAAAATGATAGTCAGATTTCCGGTAATAATAAAAAGTAAATGCCAAAGTAAACAATGAAAATATTGTAGTCAGAATTCCGCCTTCAATGCCAAAACTTCCGCCATTCAGCAGATTATAAGAGGGGAAATGACTGGTCATGATAGAATTTACACTCAAACCGCTTACCGGCATTCCGTATACAATTGATTGGAATATGTTCCAGGTAATATGATATCCAATGCACATCCACAGATTCCCGGATTTATAATACATAAAAGAAAAAACGATTCCTATTAGAATAATATTAAGGATAGACAAAAAAGTAACATGGGGGTTATAAAGATGTATCATACCAAATATGATGGAGGGGATTATAACGATCATATATACATGATTTGTTCTGCGCAGGATTGACATAATCAGACCGCGGTTAAATAGTTCTTCTGCAAAGCCCACCAGCAAAAAGATAAAAATCCACCAGAATAAGGGCATTGAGAAATGCAGATTTAGGGATGTGACCTGGACATTGCCAGTGATGAGAAGAAAAAGGAAAATCAATGTGCAGCTGCCAAAGCCAAGCAGCATTCCAGTTACTCCGTCTTTTTGAAACCTGCTTCGGAAAGAGCGTAAACCGAGATCCTGATAATCATACTTCATTATTTTCCATGCAATCAGAGGAATGGCAATCATGATGATTTCAGCCAATATTTGAAGTGCTATTGGTAGAAACACATCGTTCAACCAGTCTACCAGCGGGGACACAGTTCCAGTGGCAATGTTAATATCCCCTGTCTGAATCAATATCCTTTGTAAGACTTCAAGTAAAAGAAATGAGCTGCCATATTGCAAGCCATAATAAACCCCCATGCAGAACAGGATAATCCATCCGGAGCGAATCAGACCATATTGATTTTTCCATATATTTTTCATAGCCATTTTCCCTTTTTCGTTCTTAATTCTGTACGGTTTATATCAGGTTATTCCTATATCATTTGATTGTTTGGCCTAGGGAATTAAGGAATAAAACATTACATTTTATTTATGCATTATAACAGTTTTAATGATAATAATCTACCTTATGCAGGAACTGATGCAGAAAGAATATTAATGTGATAGTAAGCCTAATGTTTTAGACTTACAAATTGAATTGCTGGGATTGTATTGCGATGACAGGATATGCCATAATACATGATGTTTTGCTTTCTAACGTAAAAAATCAACCTTTAGCAGCAAATCAAATAGGTTGATTTTTTACCATGGAAATGTTGGTATGAAACAAGGGAGCGTGGCTATGGCTTATATGCAAAGAAAACTCTTAGGTTTTTGTATGTAGCAGTGGCAGGGCAATTGAATGCGCTTCATGTACACCCCCTGCCAATAATTTTTCTTTTCCTGTGGTAAAAATAACCAGAGCCAAATCTTCCATTTTTGTGGCAAACAGATCTGCATCTTTGCGTTCCAAGCTTTTCAAAATCATTTTGGTTGCTTTGTCCTGAAAGCGGAAATCATTTGGTTTTAAATCGTTTAATGGATAACCTAAAAATTGTAAATATTTAAGAATTCTATAGATTTCTTGAAAAGAAGGAGATTGACTGCTTTCAATGCATAAGTCAATGCAGACACCAAATGTTCTAAAGTAGTCCCCTGAGGCAAGTATTGCCTGTAACCGATTGATGGCCTGTTGGCAGGCTTCTTCCGGGAGCATTGAAAAAAAAGCCCGGACAATATTCTTGCAAGTTATCAGAATCAATTGCACGCTTTCCAAATAGGGCAACAACACTTTTTTCAAATTAGGGGATGAGAGATTGGCAATTTCAATGGTAGATCCATTTCCCACAATAACCCGGGTGCCCTTGCCATTGATTGATTCAGTAATTCCCACATCGTTTAGTATTTTCACAGCTCTGCGGATTGTTATGACTGGCGCTGCATATTGCTGGGATAAGGCGGCCACAGAGGGTAAATATTCATACTTCTTGTATGATGAATAAATTCTTTTCAGTAAATCGATGGCGATTTTGAAACTGATTTGCGGCCGCTTTGTATAGTAATTCCATTGATACGGGATTGGTTCAAGGGATTGTTGCGGTGAGGGCAAGTCCGGCAGAGAAGAATAAAATGTACGAATATGCTTTACCTGTTCTTGACAAAAAAGGATAAGGGTATGTTTGAGCTCTTCATAGGAACCGTTGTTGCGGAGCATAAGAAGCGTTTTCATTCTTTCCTTGAAACAGTCGATATTATTAACGTATACTTCCTTGTTTGTCCGGTGGTTTCTAACCACATGGGTGAAAAGAGTATAACTTAAATGCAGATTTGCAAGCAAGGGATTGCCAAGCTGTTGAATGATATAGCTGAAAAATTCATATAAAAGATGGGTATCTTTTGTAGTTATCCTGTTAGCAATATCAACAAGTTCTTTTATATCTTCTTCTCCACATAAACAAAGACCCTGATATAGAATTTCCGGCCAAATGATCAACATCGTATCCTGTAAATCTAAGATTGCTTCTTTCATAGCATGGCAGTAGGATAAAAAATATGCTTGATGGGCTTCGGTTTGCGCACCATAGGTAACAATTGCACTCCTGCCTTGGCAAAGCGACACAAAGTGTTCCTTTTCCAACATTTTCAAGGCGCTGTGGATTGTAAAATTTGATACCTGGAAGGTCTTACAAAGTTCAGAAATGGTAGGTAGTTTTGAACCAGTGGGATAAAAACCAAAATGGATCCGATAAAGAAGATGCCGATAAGCAAGGTTATAAAGCTTGTTTTCTTCCAAGGCGTCTTCCTCCATTTAAATAGGTTTTGTTTTTACAATTTTAACATTGGTTTGCTTTGATTGAAACCCTTTCTTGAATTCATGTCTGATGTTTTATATAATAAAAAAATATGAAATGAACAAGGTTGTGCCAACCATGCGGTCAAAACTTAGCCAATTGTTTTGGCAAATATTTTGTGGTGGCCTGTCCACATAAGCAGGCAGGAGGGGCAATCTGATGAAAAAGCAGGCTTCCCAAACAGTGGATCAATTGGATAATGAATATAATATGCTCATGAGTTCGCTGCATGTCAGTGTTAGTAAGCATCTGATGGATGAGTATTTTACTGTCATTTGGGCCAATGATTATTTTTACGAACGCACCCTTTACACCAAAGAAGAATATGAGGCTATTTTTCACAACCAATGCAGTACATATTTCCAGCAGGATCTTGTGGAATTTGAGAAATTCGCCAAAGCCATTGAAACAGCGATTATCACTGGTCAGCAGGGATACGAGAGTATTTGCAAAATGCCCCAGAAAGGGGGCAGCTATATTTGGATTAAAATCGTGGGTACCTTTACAGATGAACGGATGAACGGTATTCCGGTGATTTATTCTACATTTACTGATATTACTGATGCTGTGCAAATGCAAATTGAGCAAACAGTCACTTACGATAATCTGCCAGGTTTTGTGGCCAAGTATTGTGTGGGAAAGGATGATTTGACCCTTCTTGAGGCAAACCAAAAATTCCTTGATTTTTTTGGGATTAAGAAAGGCCATTTTAAGGACTTTGTTCCTTTCTCTCATATTACGCCGGACAGCAAGTTTGTTTTGGATGAGAATATGACTGCCATGAAAAGAGGGGATCAAGTCCATTTTGTGGTTCAGACCAAGGATAAGGATGGACATAACGCTTGGTTACAACTGAATGGCGACTGTGTAGGTTGGAGCAATGGGGAGCCCATTTATCTGATTGTTTATATAGATATCACAGATTTCACTGAACAAAAAGAATTGCAGCGTAAGTTAGAGGAACGCACGGAGCAATTGAAAGAAGCCTTAGCTATGGCTGAAAAAGCCAATCTGGCAAAATCCGATTTTTTGGCTCGGATGAGCCATGACTTGCGTACCCCTATCAACGCCATTGTGGGAATGACAGCCATTGCCGGGGTCCATGTGGAAGAGCGGGAGCGGGTTTTGGACTGTTTACAGAAAATTTCCGGGTCTTCAAAGCTGTTGCTGGGTCTTATCAACGAGATTTTGGATATGTCTAAAATCGAAAGCGGACAATTGAAACTATCTGAGGATGGATTCAACCTTGGGGAAGCCCTGCAGGATTTGGTGGTCATGATGCAGCCTGAAATCCAGCACAAAGGCCATGAACTGGATGTTCGGGTCATTGGGGTGCAGCATGAGTCTGTGGAGGGTGATCCCCAAAGGCTTCAGCAAGTGCTGATGAATATCCTTTCCAATGCAATAAAATATACCCCTAATAATGGTCGAATTTTAATCGAAATCCGAGAAAAAGGGGTTCAGCGGGGCATTGGGCATTATGAACTGATTTTTGAGGACAACGGGCGTGGCATGAGGTCGGAATTTTTGCAAAAGATTTTCAAACCATTTGAAAGAGCAGAAGACCAGATAATCCGCAATATCCAGGGAACTGGACTTGGTATGTCTATTAGTTATAACATTGTTCAATTGATGGGTGGCAATATTCAGGTGGAGAGCGAATTGGGGAAAGGCTCACGTTTTACTGTACAAATTCCTCTGCGCTTGCAGAACAAGGAAGAGCGCGCCCCAAAGGAGTTGGTGGGCCTTTCTGTACTCCTTGTGGATGATGATGAGATTGTTGGTGAAAGTATGAGCAACTGTATGCAAGAAATCGGGCTCAATGGTCATTGGGTTAATACAGGGGAAAAGGCGATAGAATCGGTCCTCAAGCAGCATCAACTAGGGGAGGACTATTTTGCTGTGATTATGGACTTTAAAATGCCGGGGATAAACGGCATTGAAGCCACCCGCAGAATTCGAGCAACAGTGGGAGATGGTGTTCCCATCATTCTTCTCTCTGCCTATAACACTGAACAGTATGAAGTAGAGGCAAAGGAAGCTGGGGTGAACGGTTTTATCGCAAAACCGCTTTTTAAATCTAAGCTCATTTCCACCTTGCACAAGCTGGTTCACCAAGGAAGCACATTGCCAGAGTTTCAGCCTGCAAAATTATCCGAGGCGGATTATAGGGGCAAACGGATTCTGGTGGCTGAGGATAATGATTTGAACCTCGAAATTGCTCTGGAAATCATCGGAAGTACTGGGGCCATTGTGGATTCAGTGGTCAACGGACTTGAGGCAGTGGAACAAATAGCCCAATCCCTAGAAGGGACCTATGACATGATTTTCTTGGATATCCAGATGCCTGTGATGGATGGATATGAAGCAGCCCGCAGAATACGCGACCTTGATCGGATAGATGCCAGAGAAATGCCAATCATTGCCATGACGGCGAATGCTTTTCCTGAAGATGTGAAGAATGCCCTGGCAGCGGGCATGGACGGTCATTTGGCAAAGCCAATTCATATTGCACGGCTCATGGAAATCATGGCGGCTTATTTGGATGAATGAAGATAACTGTTTTCGATAAAAAGATGAAAGAGCAGACCCCCAAGGGGTATGGCCCTAAAAGCTTTTACATTTTTCTATTAAGCTTTTTGTTGACCTGAAGATGGTAGAAATGGTTTGTTGGGCAAGCAAGTGGTGTTGTTTTAGCACCTTGGGGCATCATTTGGACAAAGGAGGGAGCTAAATCCCTTTGTTAACAATAGGAATGTCTGTGCTGGTGTTTTTGACAACAGCCTTTTACCAGTTCGCTGCCTTGCAAAGCTTACGTAGCGTCCAGTTTGTTTTTTCTGATACAATTTTACGAAAAATCTTATGTTATGGGATGATTACGGTTTTAGGGATGGCCATGATCTGGTTGGCTATCCCCCTGCCATTGTTCTACATCTTGATTTATCTAGTGGGCTGTACCATTTTGCTACCATATTCAAACCAAAAACATAAAATTCTTTTTGTCATCAACATCCGTTTTCTATTATTTACCTCAACACATCTGATAGTGCTGGGTATTTTGGCCCTTTTGGCAGGTTCCAACGTTAAGGGGGTCTTGGATGAATTTGTTGGGCGGGGGATTAGTGTGACAGGTACCTTGTTTGACTTTGGGGTTTCAATGATGATAGATAGGCAAAAAAATCTGATTTGGAATTTCGAAGGGAATGAGTTTAAGCTGTTGGCCCAATCCATGTGGTTTTGGATGGGCTTTGTCCTTATTGATAGTATTCCTTCCATGTTCTGGCTGCCTGCTACTTTGGTATCTTTGTTTCTCATTGGCAGCAATTTGTTGTTATTATTAATGCTTGTATTTTTTTGCATCCATGTTTACAGGATTACGCAAAATGCCCACTTGGAAGAGGAGAACTTTTATCTGTTGCTGGAAGAACAGCGTCAACGCTCTCGAACGGCCTTTATGGAAAAAGAGGCCTATACAGATAAATTAACAGGTGCTTATACCAGAACCTATGTTCTACATTATATGCATTCCCTGGTAGAGTCTGGTGACCCCTTTTCTATGGTCTTCATTGATTTGGATTCCTTAAAACAGGTGAATGATACCCAAGGCCACCTGGCTGGGGATTATTATTTGAAGACCTTTGCCTTAGAGATCCGCAGCAAGCTAAGGGGTAAAGACATTTTAGCGCGAATTGGCGGGGATGAATTCCTGGTTCTCATGCTAGATTGTGAACTGGAAATTACGAAAATAAGGTTAAACAGCATTCGGGAAGAACTTGAAAACAATAAAACCCCTGGAATGCCGTTTAGCTTTGGTGTTGTCTATGTTCCTTCTCATCCTGACAAAAGGCTGGCGGAATATCTTGACGAAGCGGATCAGTTGATGTATGAGAATAAGCAAGCCAGGCGCTGCTGAAAGGAGGGGGAAAGATGGATGATGTAGTGAAATTGTTGGTCACCTTGATGGCCTATTACTATTATAATTGGTATTTTTTCAAATACATGGAGATCATCCTGGAAATCCCCCAGGTGAAAACACGCTACATCCTTGCAGCATTTGCCGTCAATTATGTGGTATTTTTTCTGTGTAGTATACTCAACTTTCACCTCATTGTTAATTGGTGCATTTTCTGCTGTTTTTTACTGGCAGAAGTCAACCTGGTGCACCGGGGTTACCCTTTGGAGACTGCGACCAGCGCCTTGAGTGGTGCTTTGGTTGGACTTGCGTTCAATATTTTTTTCCGCGATGCGCTGGCTGTTTTTATGAATGTCCCCCTATCAGCCTTTGACAGTCATACCTCAGACCCTGGGAATATCAAGCACTACCCCATAGTAATCGGATTTGCTGTATCTGGTCTATTGTTTCACTTGGCCAGCCGAAGGGGAGGGCAAAGCATGATGCGGGATATCCTAAAAGATAGGCTGAACTTACATTTTCTGTTTGTCCTGATGACTGTGATGTACGCTTATTTGTGCCTAAACTTGCTGGTTTATTATGCACCCGGGAATTTCCTAGTCCTCAAACTGTGGGGGATTAAATCCAGCGTCATTGTGATTATAGGTTGCTACCTTGCCATGGTGTTTGCACATCGCATGACCCAACTTGAGCAATATCGCATCCAAAATTCCAAGGCCAAGCAGATCCTGGCCATAGAACGGCAAAAGGAACAGGATTTGCGGTCCATTGCCTATCTTGATCCCCTGACAGGTTGCTATAACCGGCAACGGGCACGGGAGGTTTTAGCAGAAGCCTTGCAAAATAAGCTGAAGTTTTGCCTATGTTTCCTTGACTTAAATGATCTAAAGACAATCAACGATACTTTGGGACACGCCCAGGGTAACGAATATTTGCTGGCTGTTGTACGCCATTTAAGGCTTCATTGCCGAAAAGGGCGGGACCAATTGTTTCGATATGGGGGCGATGAATTTATCCTGCTGTTTTTCGACCCAGAACAGTCGTTGCTGGAGCAGCGTATGCAACAGGTTCAGCAAGGGTTGGCGGCTGAAAGTCATTCGGAAAAATACCCCTATTCAATGTCCATAAGCTTAGGCTTTGTAACAGGAGAAGGTTTTCAGGACATAGACGAACTGATTCAGGAAGCGGATAAACAAATGTATCAACAAAAGCTAAAGCAAAAAACATGTGTATCAAATGACAAGCCTGGAGATGTTCATGACCTTCCCTTTTCATGAAAATGGAAAGCAAAAGGATGTGAACTGTTTTTCTAAAACATTGGGCAAGCCTTTTGGCGGGATGCCTTATTACGCAGCAAGAGGCATATGATGTTCTGCTCTCCGATATATTCACGCAAAAGAATGGCAATATGTCGCTGGATTGCTTTGAAAACAGGAGGAAGATGAGCAATGGACAGGCAAGAAAAGGAGCAAAACAAAAGAGGTTTCGTGGAAGATAGTGACTATAACCTACTCATGACTTCTATGCGTGTAAGTGTAAGCAAGCATTTGCTGGATAAACACTTTACCGTGGTGTGGGCGAATGATTACTACTATGACTTAATCGGCTATTCAAAGGAGGAATATGAAGCTGTTTTCCATAACCAATGCGACCGGTATTTTCAAAGCAATATAGATGACTGGGATAATCTAGTGGATAATGTTACCAAGGCGATTGCCACTGGACAAACGCGGTATGAGCACATTACGCGCATGCGGAATAAAAGTGGTCACACGATGTGGATTAAGATTGTGGGGACTTTTACGCGGGAAATGGCGGATGGGACTCCCATAGCCTATACGGTCATGACTGATATCAGTGATTTGATTCAAATGCAGGTAGAACAAACTGTGACCTATAACAGCATCCCAGGCTTTGTTGCCAAATTCAGAATCAGGGAAACAAGTTTCCAGTTTGTTGATGCCAATGAACGATTTAGCAACTTCTTTGGATGTCAGCACCAATATTCCTTGGTGAATCTAAAGGACCAGGAAAATGAGGCAACATGCAGAAAAAACCATGGGGTTATGCGTAAAGGAAAGCCGGTTCAGTTTACCTTAAAGGCCCTGGATAGCGCTGGAAATCCTGTGTGGCTACAATTAAACGGGGATTGTATTGATTGGGTTGAGGGGGATCCTGTTTATCTGATCGTTTATATTGACATCACGGATATTACTCGGCAAAGGGAACTGCAAAAGGAGACAAATGCTCAGCTTGAAAGGCTTGCGTTTATTGATCCAGTGACAGAGGGTTATAACCGCACCTGCTTTGAGCTGCAAGCCGGCAAGGCGGTTAAAGCATCTCCCCCAGGGACCTATGAATGTGTTTGTCTGGACGTGCAAAAATTTAAATTAATCAATGATCTGTATGGTATTGAAGGTGGAAACCTGACCTTAAAATATGTCCATGACATCATTTGCAAGCATTTGGAGCAGGGGGAATATGTTGCCCGCACTTCTGCAGACAATTTCAGTCTTCTGCTCAAGGCTTGCCCCCAGGAAGAGCTTGAAACCCGCCTCAATACCATGGCCAGGGAAATCAACAGCTTTAATTTAAATGCTGAACACAAATATATCTTGTCGCTGACAGCAGGGGTTTACACAATTGATGACCCGGAACTGCCTATAATGCAAATACAGGACCGGGCGAATGTGGCTCGCAAAAACCTCAAAAATACTGCTGGCGCAAAGTTATGTGTTTGCATGTTTTATTCTGAATTGGATCGCCTGAAAATGATGCGGGAAAAGGAAATGGAAAACCGTATGCAAGATGCCCTCAGAAATGAAGAGTTTATCGTTTACCTGCAACCAAAACAATCACTGCAAGACCAGTCCATTGCAGGGGCAGAGGCTTTGGTGCGCTGGTTGGATCCAGAAAAAGGACTGATCCCTCCCAATGACTTTATTCCTTTCTTTGAAAAGAATAACTTTATTGTGAAACTGGATTTATATGTGTTTGAGAAAGTGTGTGCCCTGTTGCGTAAATGGATGGATCGTGGCGTAAGGCTGCTGCCCATTTCTGTTAACATATCCCGGGCCCACTTTATTGATCCGGATTTCCTGCAGCAATACGAAGAAATCCGTAAAAAGTATGGTGTGCCTCCTGCACTGCTGGAGATGGAACTGACTGAAACACTGGTATTTGAAAATCCTGAGGCCCTGATAAAGGTAATTGATGAATTCCACCAATGTGGCTACCGTTGTTCCATGGATGATTTTGGCAGTGGATATTCCTCTCTAAACATCTTGAAAGATATCAGTGTGGATACAGTTAAGTTGGATCGAGCATTTTTCAGTTCCCAGCAGATGGATAATCCTCGGGAGCGGGTTGTCATCATGTCGATTATTAACATGACAGATAAGCTGGATATGACCACAGTGGCTGAAGGGGTGGAAACCCCAGCCCAGGCTCAATTCCTGCGGGAAGCCAGTTGCGATTTATTACAGGGCTATGTATTTTCCCGTCCTGTTCCAGTGAAAGATTTTGAGCAAATGGCCTTTGGGCAGCATATTCCTTGAGCTCGATTATATTTTTACAGATTTTTGCATTATCACCTTGCAAGGAAAAGTCCTGGGGTGTGCTTGCCATCCTTTTCATGGAGGATGCTGTTGGCCATAACCCCGGGTAATGTGAAAAGTCCGTATGTAGGGGCAGAATCAGCTTTGAAGTGGCAGAAATCTGATTGATATCCAGCCGCTCATTCAAGCTGTTCCATATCTTCATTGCTGTTGAGTTCTATATGACCAGAAACGCTGTTCAGCATAACTGGGACACTTTGCCAGAAAACTCCACATTCTCTGCCTCCATATTTTAAAGCATTAGTGTTTCAGTGTGCCCGAAAAGTTCAATCCCTTTAACATACTGCGAGGCAAACGAACGAAGATATATAGGGCTTCTTTGGCCATTGTTTCAGTCATGGATCCGAAGCGGTGCACATGCACATCAATCTTCTTTTTTACATCATCAATTTTCACCTTCAATGCGCTCTGTATGTTTGCAATCTGGTCAGAGGCCAGTTGAACATGTATTTTCTCTCCTTCATAACTGGTAAACATGACCTGCTTTGCCCTGGCAAAAGTAATGTCATAACATTTCTCACAGTCTATGTCATATTCCGTTACACTGGCAAAGAGAAAATCTCGTTTTGAGGGAGTGGGCGCTTGATTCTCCAAAACTTCGTCCAGAGTGATGTGAAATAACACTGAAATTGCCCGGAGATTCTCAATATCCGGCATGCTGGCGCCGGTTTCCCATTTCGTCACTGCCTGCCGGGATACATGAAGCTTTTCTGCCATCTGTTCCTGAGACATCTGCGCTTGTTTTCATATGTATTTTATGTTCACATCTGTAGTGCTAAGATAGATAGATTTAAACAAAAAAGGTGCATCCTTTTATGCTGGGATTTGCACCTTTGGGGCATGGTATTCTATTCAATACAAGCACTGGCATAATCTAGGTTTAGTCATTGTTCGGATCTTCTATCTGTACTTTCATGCTTGCTTTATTCTGATACATGGCTTCATCCGCTCGTTTAAAGACATTGCCAAAAACCAAATCTATCTCGTGATTGTAAATCGCAATGCCCCTTGCAATGGATAGTTGACTGTCTGTGCGGACATTTTCATTATATTCCAGCACATTCTGCTGGAATTTTTCCAATAGCATTGGATACTGCTTCAAATCCGAATTTTCTAAAATCACCACAAATTCATCACCACCAATCCGGTAAACCGGACTGCTTTTAAAAGTCTGGCAGATGATTTTGCAGAAATCAATGATCAGCATATCCCCAAAGTCATGACCATAGGTATCATTCACCCATTTCAGATTATTGAGGTCAAATACCACCACTGCAAACTCCGGATGTTCCAAGCGCATCCGTTCTTCCATGCGCTTCACCGCATCTTCATAGGCAGCCTTGTTTTTTACGCCAGTCAAAGCGTCCCGGTAAGCCAATCCATTGATATACTCAATATAATTCTGCAAATGGTTTACAGTCATCTGGAAGCTGTCTGCAAGGGTTCCTACCTCATCCTTGGTTACCTGGGAAATAGAAACACTCAAATCCCCTTTCGCGATTTTCTGGGCTGCTACGTTCAGTTCTTTTAAGGGGCGGATTATCTTGCGTGTCAGCAACACAGTCAACAGGATGGATAAGGCTGCGATTAACACTGTTGCCACAGAGTTATGTAGAACCAGTTTATTCTTCGCCCTATCAATGTCTGTGACTGGTGCAGTGATGACCAGTCTCATACCATTGGAAAGACTGCGGAAGGCCAGTTTCTTTGCCTCACCTTTCCATTGGTATGCAAAAAGGGAACTCCCACTGGTTCCGTTTTCCAGCTCCCTGGCCACAGGCAACAGACTGCTGTCTGTCGTTTCCATGGCCACTCCAATGGGGAGTTCTTTGTGGTACATGACCTTGGCATGTTCATCCGTCAGAAACGCATAGCCGCTCTGGTATACCTGCATATCTGCCACGCTCTTTGTGAGCACATTGAAATCAATATCCATGCCCACTACGCCGACTGTTTGATTGTCCATATACAACGGAATTACAAATGATATCATATATACATTAATATTTTGGTTTAGATAAGGCTCCATCCAGGTTGCTTTCCCGTTTTTTACCGGAATATAATACCAGCCCACATGTTCTATATCCGACGGGCTGTAGCCGGAAAAATCAGTGGGCACAAGTTGTTGAAAGATACCGCTTAAAGATGTTTTGCTCCAGAATAATCCTGAAGTGGGGGGAGCAAATTCCGGATTATAACGAACATATACCGCCACTGCGCCTTCTGTATTGTTGGCTGCATTGACAGCTACGGATTCTAATTTTTTTGTATATTCTTCCATGTATGCGGCATCAGTTTTAAGCCGGTCTACACTTTCCAACTGGTCTGTGGCATAAACCGCAAGGGTTTTGACCGACTGTTCAATTCGTGACAACAATCCGTCCATTTCTTCGGCTTTTTTACTACAAATCAGGTTCATAATCTGGGTAGAATCCTGATCCACTGTATTTTTGGCGTTCAAAACACCTGATCCGCCGATTACAGTAACTGCTAGCAGAACACATCCCAAGATAAGAACCATAAACTTGGTTTGAATGGACTTCAGATGCCTCACATCCTTCATTTCTTTCACGTCAAAAATCAGGCTTTTAGATACTGTTGCTAAAACATTTCGAAAATATCATATCATAAGGATTGCTGGAAATCTATATCTGGTATTTTATATCTTTCCTTGATTGCCAATGTGCTTACACCATTACAGAACAGAACCCCTTAAATCAAACAAAAAAGAAAGTGCTCGTCTTGACCACTTTCTTATTAGGTCATGTATCCATTTTTAGATGCCCTTTGTTGCAGTTTAGGGATGTAACTCGAACCTGACGATTCATCTTAAAGCACCTTATTCCTATATCAGTATAGCAGTCTATATGAAGAATCGCAAGGGAACGATGGGTTAATGGTCTGCTCAATCGTGATGATAAAATCGGGCTTGTTCAGAGGGTATATGTACAGCCTATTTCACCTATAAATCGAATGTTATCATTTATGTCCATGCAACTCTGTTTAGCATCAGGCACATTACACTTGTTCATATCATAGATGGCAAGGCTGCATGCGGCCTGTACGGGTTAGGGCAGCATGCAGGATGTATTTGTTTTTCATATGAGCGCTTATCTTGGGTTTTCATTCATTCGGAAGGTTACTTCTATATTGCCACGTCCGAGCGCCTGGGCCAGTCTAGCTGGATCTTCCAGCTGGCCCAATGGAGTATAGCTGTATGAGCTGGAAAAGGTCTCATAAAACAGAACCAAACAGTTAGACCCATAAAGCATCAAATCGCCGGTTTGGATTTGTCCTGGCTGCTCAGAAGCAGTGGGCAGGTCATTTGGCAGGTAATAGTATTTTTCATTCCCATTCAGATCTCCCATGGACACTGTCATTGGCAAATGTTCCAACAGGGCGCGTGTTGTAGGGTTATCGATAAGGGTAGCAATGAAAGTTTGATTGCCTGCCTTGATTGTCAAATGCGGCAGAATATCTTCCTGCGCTTCCGGGGGTTTTGTATTGTGTCTGCTCTTTTCTCTGGTCAGCCCAAGGCCCGAAAGCCATTCGGCTGCCAGGGTATCCGCCTGGTTCAGGGTGGAGCTGGTGATGGACAGACTGTCTGCAACATTGGCATTGGGGCATAGGCTGCGAATGGCAGTCACAGCTGCGCTGATCCCGCTGGAGCTGCTGGTGGAATAAGGGGCAATGGTCTTGCCGGAGAAATCATATTCCTCCAAAAAAGAACGGACAGGCATGGGTGTATCGCCGTGCCAGATAGGGAAGCCCAGCAAGATTACATCATATGCGTCCATATCCGCCACATGGCTAGACAGTGCAGGGCGGGCATTATCCCTCAGTTCCTGCTGCGTCTGTTCGAGAACAGCGTTGTAATCACTGGGATAAGCTTGCTCTGGCACAATTTCAAACAAATCGCCGCCAGTCAGTTCCGCCACAGTCTCAGCCACATCTTGGGTATTGCCAGTACGGGAAAAATAGGCTACTAAAACATTTGTCGAAAGCTGGGGCGTATCCGGCTCCAAAGTGGTCCCGCTTCCTAGCCAGCGGTAGAGTATGACAGCCAGATCGGCCCGTGTGGCACTGCCTTGGGGGTCGAAATAATTTCCGTCTTTGCCGCTGACAATGCCCTCAGACTGCGCCCAACGCACTGCATCCGTTGCATAGGCGGAAATCGAGCTTTGGTCAGCAAAGGCTGAGGAATCAGAAGCTGCCGGACGGCCTACATATTGCCACAGGATGGTTGCCAACTGTTCACGGGTTACTGGATCCCCTACACCAAACATATTGTTGTCAAAGCCGGCAACAATATCATTTGCAGATGCCCAAGCAATTGCCGCGCTGTACCATTGGTCAACGCGTACATCTGTAAACTTAGAACCGCTGGACACGATGGGGCTGCCCGCCTGACGGTACAACACAGTAACCAACATGGCACGGCTGGTGGTTTCACTGGGGGCAAAGGTTGTATCTGTGGTGCCGCTCATCAGGTGATTCATTTGGCAGTATTGGACTGCAGCAGCATACCAGGCATTGGCTGGTACGTCAGAAAAATCAGTCCTTCCTGCTGCCTGGGCTGCCACAGGATTAGCTTCTGGCTCCATGGCGCAGGCTGAAATTGTTAGGAAGCATAACATACAGACAGCAAGGAAAAAGGAACATAACCGTTTTTTCATCAAAAAGCACCTCCTTGTCTATAGGTTTTTGCCCATCTGATAGGCACTTTCCAGGGCAGCGGGGATTTCCTGAATTTGCCCCATTTCATCCGCGCCTGCGCCACGCACAATGCCAGCGAGTTTCGCTTGTTCAAAGCAGGAAATCCATCCTTCCAATCCCTTGACCGCACCGTCCATTGCGCTTTTGTCGCTGTCCGCAGATGTTGCCAGCAGATAGATATGGCGGAATGCGTAATCGCCTGGGAACAGCGGGTTTGAGCGGTCGAGCAACGTTTTCATTTGCCCGCTCATTTCGTAGTAATAAATTGGAGTTGCGAAGGCGATCACATCCGCCTGACGCATTTTTTCCACGATTTCCTTCCCATCATCCTGTATGACGCATTTCTGTGTTTTTTGGCAGGCCAGACAGCCGCGGCAAAAATTGATTGTTTGCTTGTATAAGCAGACCTTTTCCGCCGTATGTCCCGCTTCCTGAGCGCCCCGTAGGAACCAGTCTGCTAGTGTTTCAGAGTTGCCGCCCTTGCGTGGGCTGGTAGAAAGGATTAATACATGTTTACTCATTTGGACTCCCCCTTGCTGATTGCAATTTTTTTGATGATACGGGCAGGTACGCCACCCACCACAGTGTTAGGCGGTACGTCTTTTGTTACAACTGCCCCTGCCGCGACGATGGCTCCTTCGCTGATGGTTACGCCGGGCACAATGGTTGCATTGGCGCTAATCCAGACATTGCTGCCAATCACAATGGGGGCGGGATGCATGATGTGCCGCTGGGCTGGGTTTTCCTCATGATTGAGGGTTGCCAGCATTACATTATGTCCGATCAGCACATTATCTCCAATGGTAATGCCGCCTTGATCCTGAAAGTGGCAGCCAGTATTGATAAATACGTTGTGTCCGACTTTGATGTTTTTACCATAGTCTGTGTAAAAAGGAGGGAACAGGCAAAAACTATCGTCCACCGGTTGATCAATCAGATGAAAAAAGAGTTCCCGCACCTTGTCCGGCTCGTGATACGTTCCATTCAGCTCCTGGGTCAGCCGGAGGGCACGCTGGCTGGCGGTACGCATGGATTCAGGGTTTTTTAAATCTGCCAAAATTTTTTGTTTGTTCATCATGGTTTCTCCTTATCAATAGGATTTGTGAAAAACCTTCACACAGTCCTCATGTGTCAATTCACTGGGATTGGCGAGAAACAGGCTACCCATGGTTTTCTTGGCGTTAAACCTGATTTATGTTCATCATCATAACTCACCTTCCTGTTTCAAATTGCTATGGTTCATTGTGTATTGTCTCTTACAGGTTTTATTATATTTGTTGTAAGTTGCAATATCAAATACCTATAGTAAATATATATCTATGCCTTGAAGGTATGATATTTTGTAGAATCTTGGTCAACATATTGCCTGCCCGTCAGACCATTTAATACAGGCAAAGCGACTAGCAGCATGACGGCCAATCGTCATAACCTATGTTTCATAATCCCTCTTCTTAAAAAATGAGATTCACAGCTAAGCCGAAAACTGTGGCCAGCAGGATGGAAAATATAATATAGCAGAAAAAGTTTCGCCCTCCTAGCACGATTTTGAGCGCGCCCAGATTGGTCAGCTTGGTGGCAGGGCCAATGATCATAAAAGCCACAGCGCTGCCCCAGCTCATGCCTTGGCCCAGCCATGCGGCCAAGAGCGGGATTGTTCCACCGCCACAGGTGTAGAGAGGAATTCCTAGGGCCACAGCCATCAGCGTGCCAAGTCCCTGGTTTGGGCCAAACAATCCGGCTACCCATTCCGAGGGGACATAACGTTGGTACAATGCGGTCAATGCCATGCCGAGCACAAAGTACGGCGCAGTGACCTTGATATTGCGCCACAGATTTTTCATCACCCGCAGCAGCAGGTTGGGATCTGTATCGCGATTTTCCGGCAAATCAAAAGCAGTAAAAGTATAAAAGGGCTTTTTGCTAAAACACAACCGTACCACTAGACCCGCTGCGCAGCCTCCCAGGAAGCAAAGAAACAGCCGCAGCAAGGCCAGTTCCTGGCCAAGCGCAAAGGAAAACAGAAATAACTGCGGATTGAGCAAAATTGAACTCATCATAAAGGAAGCAAGCCAATCTTCCCGCATACCGCTTTTCGCAAAGGAAGCCACAATCGGTACTGTACCGTACAGGCACAGCGGAGAAAGGATGCCCAATGCTGATGCCAAAAGAATACCCCCAATCCCCATGCCACGGGCCTGCATGGAGGACATCAGATGTTGGATATATCCTTTGAGAAAGACGGATACCAGTGACCCTACCGCTATGCCAAAGCCCCAATAGGGGACGATTTGGTGAAATTGGATGCTGAAATAGTACCAGAGATAGATGGCTTCTCGCTGGATGATGCCTGTCATGAAGTATACCTCCAAGCTGTACCAGGGAATAGCAAGAATGCTGTTCAATTTTCTTGCTGCATTGATTGTAAAATGTGTGGATATGAATATCAAATGCCTATACTACATAATAATCTATACTTGATAGGCATAATATAAAATGGTATGATACAGTAAAATTGAGGAGGGAGTCTTATGGAGGTACGTGTTTTGCGGTATTTTCTTGCTGTAGCACGGGAAGAAAGTATCTCAGGTGCTGCTGAGTACCTGCACCTGACTCAACCCACCCTATCCCGCCAGCTTATGGATTTGGAAGAAGAGCTTGGCAAAAAGCTGTTTGTCCGTGGCAATCGCAAGATTACGCTAACAGAAGATGGCCTGCTTTTGCGTAAACGGGCCAGTGAAATCGTGGAGCTGGTGGATAAGACTGAATCGGAATTCCGGGAAACAGATGAGAACATTGCCGGTGATATTTACATTGGTGGCGGTGAGACCGAAGCCATGAGGCTGATCGCCCGGACAGCCAAGGAATTGCAATACATCTATCCGCAGCTCCGCTATCATCTATATAGCGGCAATGCGGATGATGTGACTGAGCGGCTGGATAAGGGACTTTTGGATTTCGGCATCCTGATTGAGCCCTTTGACATGAAAAAATATGATTGTATCAAACTTCCGGCCACTGACGTTTGGGGTGTACTGATGCGCAAAGACAGTCCTTTGGTTCATTGTGAGGTGATCCGTCCAGAGGACCTGTGGAATGTTCCGCTGCTCATTTCACGGCAGTCTATGGTTAAAAATGATTTGTTTAGTTGGCTGCAGCGGGATTCCGATTCTTTGGACATTGTGGCAACATACAATTTGGTTTTTAACGCCTCCTTGATGGTAGCGGAAGGCGTGGGTTATGCTCTGTGTCTGGACAAGTTGGTGAATACCACTGGAAACAGCGCCCTTTGCTTCCGCCCGCTGCACCCACGCCTCGAGGTAGGGTTGGACGTTGTTTGGAAAAAGTACCAGGTCTTTTCCAAAGCAACGGAAAAATTCCTGGAGCATTTGCAGGCAAAATTTCACGGCAGTGGCATATAAAAAAACGCTGGTATCCGTTGCTTTGCCGGATGCCAGCGTTTTTTCGGTTCAAATCAGTTTTCATAAGATTTAGAGGGATGCCTCCAGTAAGGGAGCTGAAGGAATACCTGCTGCCATTGGGCTGGCAGTGAATGCGAACCAGTTCTGGTTTGGTGAGCAAATGTCCTGTGATAGGCTAGTTATTCGTAGATGCCAATGCATTTGCAAAACAGTTTCAAATTTCATATTCACCGCAATGCTGCTGCTTTTATTCATCAATCTTCACCAGTTGATAGTCTCGGCTGCCAAGACCGATTTCCACCCCATGCTCCAGCGTGTGCAGACCGTTGCGGGATTCAATACGGTTAATCAAAGATTGGCCGTCTTCAGCAGCGTAGACCAAATCTACACAGGCTTGATCCAGTGCCACCGGATCAGTGGAGGCCAAAATACCGATATCATGCATGTCTGGTTCAGCGGGGTTGCCGTCACAGTCACAGTCCACGCTCAGTCGGTTCATTACATTGATATATAAGATATGACCGTCCAGTGCATCTACCACGGATTTGCCAGCTTCAGCCATTGACTCTAAAAAGGCATCCTGATCGCCACTGAGCCCAGAAGTGCGTGTGCCGCCGGAATGGATCCAGCTCTTGCCCTGGGAGGACGCAATGCCAATGGATATGTTTTTGATTGCCCCGCCAAACCCTGCCATTGCATGGCCTTTGAAATGGGAAAGCACTACAAAATAGTCGTAGTTCGCAAAGTGGGAGCCTACATAATTTTCGGTCAGGCGCACGCCGCCTGTCACAGGCAAGGTCATAGAACCATCCTCATCCATGATATCCACGTCAGCGATGGCGGTAAAGCCGTGATCTGCTGCCACCTGATAGTGCATGGCTGTGTTTGCGCGGGAGCCACCGTAAGCAGTATTACACTCCACGATCGTACCCTTAACATCCTGAACCAGATCCTTGATCAGCCCGGGAGATAGATAGTTGCTGCCCGGCTCGCCGGTGGACAGCTTCACTGCTACATGTTCGCCCGTTGCCTTAGTTCCCAAGGTCTTGTAAACAGCCATAAGACCTGATGGCGAGATATCTGATGTCATGTAGACATGAGGAGCATCTTGGGATGGTGCAGGCTCTGGGCTATCCTGACCACTTATGCCATTGAGGTAACGCTGGAGTATGACAGCCACTTCGGCACGGGTTGTGGGGGCTTGCGGTTCAAAACAATTGTCATCATTGCCGCTGATGATATCCTCAGCTTGGGACCAAGCCACAGCTGGCGCTGCAAAAGCAGAAATATGATCCGCATCAACGAAGCTTGATGGACTGCCAGCAGCAGGACTTCCGGCATACTGCCAAAGGATAGTGGCGATTTGTTCCCGGGTGACTGGATCGTTTACTCCAAACCGTCCGTTCCCATAACCAGATAGCATACCACTTGCCGATGCCCAGACCACAGCCTTGCTGTAATATGCGTTGGGAGCAGTGTCAGTAAAAGCCGGTTCTCCGGTCACCTCTGGGCTGCCTGCCAGTCGATAGAGAACTGTGACAAGCATTGCACGGGTCATGGCGACATCAGGAGAAAATGTAGTATTGGTGGTACCACTCAACACTCCATTTTCGCGGCACCAATTTGCTGCGTTCGCATACCAGGCATTCGTAGCAACATCAGAAAATGCAGAGGTAGCGAGGGAAACAGGCAGGGACACAGAAAAAGGTGTATCAGTAACAGAAGAGCCTTCTATGGTCATCCCTGCTGCAAAGGAAATGATGCCACATACCAATACAGTGACGCATAATCCGACAAAAATTTTCTTTTCTTGTTTCAATGGCATAACCCCCTAGCAGTTATTTATATTTAAAGGATAAAAGTTTGTTATCATCTAAAACCTTAACTGCAAGCCCTTAAAGAGCCTTAGTTGTAACATATAACCAGCCAGGCAGTAATTCCTGTTATGTTTTAATATGCTTTCTTCAGCATGCTTACCATGCAAGAGCCTCATATCTGCTTCTTTGCAGCAACGGATGTTGCTCATCAGGTAATGTTTGACTAGTCATATCTTTGCCTTGTTCCAAGCTTTACCTTATTCAAAACTATTATAATTGCTGTATAAATGAATATCAAATGCCTATAAGCAATATAAAATGATGCTTGTTGCGTATAGCAAAAAAGAACATTGTTTATGCTTTAAAAACCTTTCAGGTGAGCCTTTCACTGTATGTGCCTGAAGGCTCATGACAGTTCTATACAGTGGAAAGTAGATAGAAGACAATGACTTTTCCACTACAATTTTTCAGCATGTTGCTTTTCCCGCCAACATTGCTTTCTATCTAGCAAGCCTTTGGTCAGGCGTCTCCGTCATGACAGGGTAACAAACACTATTTTTAAAAATTGGTTGCCCTACATGCACCAAAGTGCTGGGTGCCATGTATATGAAAAAAAGCCGGGCCTTTTATAAGGCCCGACCTCTGCATTACCGGGATGAATTGGATACATGTAGCTTAAAAAACGCTCTTTGTTCGAATGTTGTTTTGTAGCTAACAATAATCGGGAGTCTTGCGTTTTTTGCAAACTCCCGAAAATAGTTGAATTTTTATGGTACGCCCGGCAGGAATCGAACCTGCGCTTCTGGCTCCGGAGGCCAGCGCTCTATCCCCTGAGCTACGGGCGCTTATGAAATGAGTCTAATCTCACTGATGCTCATCCATTATATCGAATTGGTCGAATAAATGCAAGCAAAGCTTTGCAAAAATTTTCTGGTTTTACCATTAAATCAGCTGGGAAGGGGCAGCTATGTTTTTTGTATTTTTCCATCTTGATAACAAGCAGAAAAGTTGTATTTGTTGATCTGGGCACACCAGATCAAATCTTCCTCTAAGCCCAAACGTTCCAGTTTTTGGCCGTGCCGGGAATCTTGGAAGGCTTTGACTGGATTTGGGGCGTAATGGTTGGCCAGGAGTAAAGCTGTGGTAGCCAAATCACTCAACACCGGTTGGTAGGGCAAAAGTTCTTGGATGATTACACCAGCACCCAGGGTATCTTCCAAGGAAAATTTATCCGCTGTGCCAGCGCAGATTAAAACAATATCCCGATTTTGAATGGCAATGGTTTTTGCCGTTGCTTGGGCATTGAGCAAACTGCAGATATAAATTCCCGCTGCCCGGGAAGCACCCCGAATGGCTCTGGTACCGTTTGAAGTGGTGAGGATTAAATAATTGCCCGCAATATCTGGACCCATGTATTCCAAAGGGGAGTTGCCATGGGGGAAAAAGGGAATCTTTTCTCCGCCCCGTTCTCCTGCTAATAAAACATTCTCCGGATTGGCATGAGCCACCATTTGCTTAGGATTGGCAGCCAAAGAACGGGCTTCTTCCACTGTAAGAGCCGGCATAACGCCAAGGCAGCCATGGGCTAAGGCTGTAACAATGGTGCTGGTAGCCCGGAGCACGTCAAAAACCACAGCTATTTTGGCCGTTAAATCATAGTCATCAATTTGTTTTGAGGAAGGAACTACTTCAATCAACATTTCACAATCCTCCAATGGGTTTAACAATAGTATACAATAAAACAAGGCCTAAAGAGAAGGGGCAAGCGCTTATCTGTTAGCATTTCCTTTGCCTAAACAAAATAATACCCCTCAAATGAGTTTATGAGGGGTATTATATCTCTATACTATAATTTCATGATGAGCAATCCTGTGGGCAATTTAGGATAAAAGAATGTGGATTTTTGCGGCATTTTTTCTCCATTGCCTGCCACTGCGGTTACTTCTTCTACTTTTGTGGGATTCATAAAAAAGACCATTTGATATTCCCCGTTGCGTATCCGTTCCACAGCTTCCAATTCTTCCCTGGTATAGGTTAGGTTGCTTTCATTGGCCCTTTGCAACCCACCAATGCCTAAGAATGTTTCCATGATCACTTGATGTAAAATGGTTACATCCAATTGACGCCAAGCAGGTGATTTGCTTTGGGGGAGGAAATGATGAATATCCGCATCTTCTTTTAAGGTTAAAAGATATCCGTTTTTTTGCCCCACATAAAGACCAAAGGCATGGGTATGTAAAGTTTTTTCCGGGGTAATGGCCTGGGTATCCTTGTGGGCTAAATCTTGCATAAATGTATGAAAAAGATGGGGATCAAGTTCATCATTATCATGAATAAATGGATAGGATTCTATCACAAAATAATCTTCCAATTGCTGCAGCAAAGAAGATGCTTTTGAGGGATCTATATTTTTTACCAAGCGATGGGTGGGTAAGACCACCAAGCCGGGATCATACAGATTGACCAAGGTCATCATAACAAAATCATAGGGCTGTAAATCCCCAGAGGGATTGTTTTGGCGCATGTTGTTTTGATGATTCATTGCTGTTTCATACCGATGGTGACCATCTGCAATGAAAATTGTTTTTGCACTGAAAGCCCTTTGAATGGCCTCAATTTGTTGCGCATCCTTGATAGCCCATAGCCTATGTCTTTGTCCGTCAGCGGAAACAAAGTCAATGTCCGGTTTTTCTTTTAACATGGCTGCGGTAATTGTTTCCACCTGTAGCTGGGGATCAGAATATAAGCTGAAAATAGGGCTAAAGTTTGCCCCGCAAGCTTCCATTAACGCCAATCGATCGGCTTTGTGTTTGGGCATGGTTTCTTCATGGGGTAAAATAATCCCTGTTTCATAGGGTTCAATCTTAACGCCCGCCATGATCCCGGTTCTGGTTTTCCTGGTGTTACCCAAAGAAAATTCTTGGGCGTATACATAGATAGCAGGCTGGTCTTCTGTGAGCAGTACATCTTCTTCCTGCCAATGGGTAAATTCCTGGGCTGCCCTGGTATAACGATTATTGTCTGCCGTATCTTGGTCATAGGTTTTACCATATTCTAAGCGAATGATATTATAGGGATGGAGCTGGTAAAACTTTTCCTGGGCTTGGGCATTGATAACGTCGTAAGGAGGGGTAATTGCCAGGGCCAAATCGGATACCTTTTCCGGATTGTATCGCAAGCCCCTGATTGGTGTGATATAAGCCATAAATCATCCTCCTGGTTATGATGAATACATACTTGAAAAACTGTTTTTCCTACTTAGGTGATATATGGTGTAAGATTCGAGCCAAAGTTTGCGTATTCCTGCCAATCATTCTTCTTTCCTGGTCCAGCGTTGGCTATCTCTGTTCCGGTATTTTTCCATGACTTGTTGAAATGCTTTTTCCAAATCAATGTGCAAGGCATTGGCATAGGAAAGCAAAATAAATAAGATATCAGCCAATTCCATGGGAATGGAGCCTTCTGGTTCCTCTGGTTTTTTAGGCTTTTCCCCATATGTATGATTAATTTCCCGGGCTAATTCTCCCACTTCTTCTATTAATCTGGCCAACATGCTTAAAGGATGCCAATACCCTTCTTCAAATTGGCCAATCCATTGGTCCACGTCTTTTTGCATATCCTTAAGTTCCATGGAACTTCAATTCCTCCTACCTGTGGGCTATTTTTTTAATGTTACCATAGTATATGCCCAGAAGATAGTCCGAGGCATTTGCTGGGCATATTTTTAAAACAACCTGATTTTTTTGTTAGCAAGGTCAAGCAAGTGTTGATATAAAGATGTAAATTTTTTATTTTTACAGTTTATCAATAAATCCAAGGACATGCTTCAGGGAAATTGTTTTTTAAGATAAATTGTAAAGTTTTTTTTGTAGGTATATTTTGTCGGATTCTCCCATATAGTTTGACAAAGGTATACGGGGGTATGAAAATGGTGAGTCCGTTTCGTTGTATGATTTTGCAAAAAAAGAAACTTTTACTGGCAAGTATTGTTGTCTTGGGGATAGTATTGATTGGGGGCTTGATTGCTTTGTTTGCTGACAATGATGTGGATCCCCAAACCCTGTTTGAAACCAGTTTGCAAAAAACCTTACAAAGTTCCAGTTATTGTTATAGTATAGAAGTCAAACAAAATGGCCAGGAGCTGGTCTCCCAGGTAAAGGGAGAGCGGATCGAGCCGGATCGAGTCCATATCAAAGGCCAAATGCTACAATCCAGAAATGTTGAATTCACCCAATTAGAAGATATGACCTATATGAAAGATCCCTGGTCCGGACAATGGATTACCCTGGAGGGCACCAACATGGCCCAAGCAGAATTGTTTTTTATGGAATTAAACCCCATGTCCTTGTTTGAGCTTAAAGATGTCACAGGGGTAACAGCATTGAAAAAGGAAAAAGTAGATGGGAGCCAAACCATTTTGTTAGAGCTTAGACCCACAGTCAACAATCGTTTTTTTGATTATCAATATGTGGATTTTCATTATTTGGTGTGGGTGGATCGCAAACAGGAATACATTAAAAAAGCGATTGTGGAAACAATGTTGCCTGGCGGACAAAAAGGTTTGGTGGTGGAAATGAAGTTTTGGAATTTCAATGCGCCTCTAGACATTGAAAAGCCAGATACAAAACAATAAATCCATGTCAAAAGAACCTCTGGGATTCCCTTTGCTTAACGTTGACAACCTGCTGGGGGGTTGTAATAAAAACCTAAAATTTTGCATACCTTTGCTTACATTAATGAAAAGTTTTACCATAGGGGAGGGATTGAATTGCATCCCGATGCAAAATGAATGTTGTTCACAGCCAAGGAGATTGAGGCCCGGGTGAAAGAACTGGGACAAACCATTACCAAGGATTATGCAGGGGTTGACAAACTGTTGGTGGTAGGCATTCTCAAGGGAGCTGTTATTTTTATGGCTGATTTGGTGCGGCAACTGGATCTGCCAGTGGAATTGGATTTCATGGCTTTATCCAGTTACGGCAGTTCCGCCCATTCCTCCGGGGTGGTACAAATTATCAAGGATTTGAGCCATTCCATTGCAGGAGCCCATGTTTTGGTTGTGGAAGATATCGTAGATACAGGACTTACCTTACAATATCTGCGGGACAATCTGATTACCAGAAAACCAGCCAGTGTTAAAATCTGTACCTTGTTGGACAAGCCAGCCAGACGAAAAGTGCCTGTGCAGGTGGATTATAATGGATTTGTGGTGGAGGATGAATTTTTAGTAGGCTATGGGCTGGATTACAGCGGTCAATACCGCAATGAAAAAGATATTTTGGTGTTAAAGCCTGAAATATACACCAGCTAATTGATAAGAAAGGGGGAAACATGTTGCAAACATTGGATAGGGAAATGGTTGTTGTATTGGATTTTGGCGGTCAATATAGCCAGCTGATTGCCAGAAGAATTCGGGAGTTACACGTGTTTTGCGAAATGTTTCCCTATACCACGCCTTTGGAGCAAATTAAGGCCAAAAAGCCCCGGGGCATTGTTTTTTCCGGCGGGCCTTCCAGCGTGCATCAGGAAAAGGCCCCTATGGTAGATCCAGCCATTTATACCCTGGGCATACCGATTTTAGGCATTTGTTATGGCATGCAATTGATGACCAAACAATTGGGGGGAACTGTAACCCGGGCGGAGCAACGGGAGTACGGAAAAATCGCCCTACAGGTAAAGAAAAGAGATGCTTTGTTACAGAACTTAGAAGCAGTGGAACAATGTTGGATGAGCCATGGGGATCGGGTGGATGCTGCACCCACAGGGTTTTTGGTGACAGCCCAAACAGAGTTTGCCCCAGTGGCTGCTATGTCCCAGGAAGAAAGGCAATTGTATGCTGTGCAATTTCATCCCGAGGTAGCCCATACGCCCAAAGGACAAGATATTCTGAAGCAGTTTTTATATACAATTTGCCGTTGTGAAGGCAGTTGGAATATGGGTTCTTTTATTCACCATTCAGTGCGGGAAATCCAAGCCAAGGCAAGAAAAGGAAAAGTGCTTTGCGCTTTAAGCGGGGGGGTTGATTCCTCTGTGGCAGCGGTTTTGGTGCACCGGGCAGTGGGGGATAATCTAATCTGTGTGTTTGTGGACCACGGTTTATTGCGCAAAAATGAAGCTGAGCAAGTGGTCAAAACCTTCCAAGAGGAATTCAAAATCAATTTGATTCATGTGGACGCCTCCAAACGGTTTTTAAGCAAATTGGCTGGGGTGACGGATCCTGAGCAAAAGCGGAAAATCATTGGGGAAGAATTCATTCGCGTCTTTGAAGAGGAGTCAGCAAAACTGGGAAAAATCGATTATTTGGTGCAAGGAACCCTGTATCCCGATGTGGTGGAAAGCGGCACAGATACAGCGGCAGTGATCAAATCCCATCACAATGTGGGGGGCTTGCCCGAAGATATGAAGTTTCAGTTGATCGAACCCTTGGGTTGGTTGTTCAAAGACGAAGTGCGGGCCTTAGGCCAAGAATTGGGACTATCTGACCAAATTGTTTGGCGCCAACCTTTCCCTGGCCCAGGACTAGGGGTGCGGATTCTCGGCGAAGTGACAGCGGACAAGCTGCAAGTGCTGCGGGAAGCAGATGCAGTGGTTACCCAAGAAATTGCTGCTGCCGGATTGGAGCGGGAAATCTGGCAATATTTTGCCGTTTTACCCGGGTTGCGCAGCGTGGGGGTCATGGGGGATGAAAGAACCTATGCCTACACAGTGGCCATACGGGCTGTGCACAGCCATGACGGAATGACTGCGGATTGGGCGAGAATCCCCTATGATGTGTTGGAAAAAATCTCAAACCGCCTTGTGAATGAAATCAAAGAGATCAACCGGGTGGTCTATGATATCACCTCCAAACCGCCCAGAACCAGTGAGTGGGAATGATAAAAATGGCCTCAAACCTAAGAAAATCCAAAGGTTTGAGGCTTATATTTTTGCTATTTTATTTCTATTGAATTGATTCCTTTTCAGTCAACTATTTCATAGTCTTTCTAATCTCCTATACCTTTATTTTTCATGATAGATTATTCTATTTATATGCCTTCTCCTTTTATGCAGAAAGGGCAGGATTCCGGTGTAGGGATCCCCGCTTTCTTCTTTCTTCTTATGAAAACGCGGGGAATGGGATGTGCAGCAGGCGCATGATTTCCTTCTGGGTTTCGTATACTCGTTCGGCAATGAATTCACAAAACGGCTTAGACTTACCCTTGTTCTGATACTGACGGATGGTGTCGTTATATTCTGAACGGAGTATAGGAGGAATAATTGCCAACTGATACCCGTCTTGTATCAGGGCCAAATTCATGAGTAAGCGACCGGTTCTACCATTACCGTCAATGAATGGGTGGATTGTTATAAACTTCAGGTGCAGCAGAGCGGCAAAAGTCACAGGATGGTAGTTGTTGCGCTCAGTCTTTACCCATTTTTCCAACTTCTGCATTTGCCCATCAATCTCCTGGGGTTGGGGGAAAACATAGTCCGTACCGGACACGATGACGCTTTCCTTCCTCCATATGCCAGCCTTTGCCTCGTCAATGCTTTTGTAGAACAAGCGATGCATGGTTTTGATGTCTTCAACAGTAATGCGCTGTTCCTCAAGCAGGGTAAACATGAAATCATAGGCTTGGCCGTGGCCCACTGTCTCATAGAAGTCTCGGAGTGGTCTGCCGCCAATGGTTAGACCATCCTCAAGTACCACTTTTGTCTCGCTAATGGTAAGGGTATTCCCCTCAATGGCATTACTTGACCATGTGAGTCCAATGCGGTAGTAGTCTTTCAACTGCTTTAGCATATGCCCTGAAAAAGGACGAATTTCGCTTATCGCCTTATGGCAGCAGTCAATTTTTTGATAGGTCACTAGATATCACCGCCTTTTTTCTCCTATACAAGATAATAATCCCGTTGGTTATCATTGGGCTATTTTTCATGATTCGAAATAGATATGCTGCAACTTTTTACTGCAAGCTGTACAAGTATAGGAACATTGATCCACCTTTATAAGATAATCCTCTTTTAGTAGGCGACCTTTTCGCCTGAAGGCATCATAAAGGCCCTTTCTATTGACAATCAGCGGCCTTTGCAATTTGTTTCAATTCATTGACCGTAAAACTCTCCCGTTTCATTTTCTGGCTGAAAGCTTGCGGGCTTTTCCCTGCTATTCGTCCAAATTCGGAAACGCTTATCCCCAGCTTGACACATAGGATTTTAAGCTGTGCAGAGACATAGCACTATTCCTTTCAATATATTGATTATAAACGAAATAATTTAATAAATAAATGTTAGTATTGATTTTTCTCTCAAAACGTTAAAAATATATTGAGTTCATAACATTCATGATGAAAATTGATGGAGTCTCACGGAGTAACTGGACACGATTTATAGTAAACCAAGTTGCATATTGTATATATGTTCTGCTAGCCTTTCTTAGCGGTGCAAACCAAATGCTTAAGGATAAGATGAAACGGGCTAAGGATTTCAATGTAACAAATATAGTTTAGGGTATTGCTTTTGCTGGGATGCGAATATTGGCAGCCCAGATGTATTCTTGATTGTATATACTTCGCTTCTGCGATACAATAGAAAAAGAAATCATTTCCATGGGAGCTTAAAAAAATGAACGGAATAACCACAAAAGAAGCTGCGGCAAAATGGGGGGTTACGCCTCGACAGGTACAGCTTTTGTGCGCCCAAGGGCGTATACAGGGCGCTGATCGGTTCGGTCATGCCTGGATAATTCCTGGGGATGCCAAGAAACCGGAAGATGGCCGCAGTGAAAAGAAAAAGAACAATACTGAGGGAGCGCGGGCATGATTACAGGGGAGCTGAAAAATAAAGTAGATAAACTGTGGGAAATGTTTTGGACAGGCGGCCTCACCAACCCCCTGGATGTGATTGAACAGATTACCTACCTGATGTTTATCCGGGACCTTGACCAAACGGACAATACAAGACAAAAAGAGAGCATCATGCTGGGGGTTCCATATGCCAGCATATTTACTGGTAAAGAGCATCTAAAATGGTCTGTGCTGCGGGATAAACCCGCTGAAACCTTGTATCAAATCATGCAGGGCGAGGTATTTCCTTTTATAAAAGACCTGAACGGAAGCAGCGGAACATACGCCAAGTATATGGCTGACGCCATTTTCAAAGTGCCTACGCCCCAGTTGCTGGAAAAAATCGTCACTTCCTTGGATGATATGTATGCTTTTATGGAGCAACTGCCGGACAAGCAAGATACCCGGGGTGATTTGTACGAATACATGCTTTCCAAACTTTCCACAGCAGGCACCAACGGCCAGTTCCGTACGCCGCGCCATATCATTCGCATGATGGTGGATTTATTGGATTTTCAGCCCAATGATCTTATCTGCGACCCTGCCTGCGGTACCAGCGGCTTTTTGGTGGCAGCAGGGGAATATCTGAGAGAGCATTATCTTGAGGAGATTTTTTATAACAAGGACGCCAAAGCCCATTATGACAATGCCATGTTCACAGGTTACGACATGGATCGTACTATGTTGCGCATCGGAGCCATGAACATGATGACCCACGGCATCCAAAACCCCCATATTGGGTATAAGGACAGCCTGTCTGACCAGAATACTGACACGGACAAATACACCAAGATACTGGCCAATCCTCCCTTTAAGGGCAGCCTGGATTATGATATTGTATCCACTGATTTGCTGAAAGTGACCAAGACCAAAAAGACTGAATTGCTGTTTTTGGCCCTGTTTCTCAGGATGCTGAAAAACGGCGGGCGCTGCGCCTCCATTGTGCCGGACGGGGTGCTGTTCGGCTCCTCCAAGGCCCATAAGGATATCCGCAAAGAGATTGTGGAAAACCACCGGCTGGAGGCCGTTATCTCCATGCCCTCCGGGGTGTTCAAGCCTTACGCCGGGGTGAGCACTGCGGTGATTGTGTTTACCAAAACCAGGGCTGGCGGTACGGATAAAGTGTGGTTTTACGATATGCAGTCAGACGGTTACAGTCTGGACGATAAGCGCACTCCGTTGGAGGGCAGCGATATCCCCGACATCGTGGCGCGGTTCCACGCGTTGGATGCAGAGGAAAGCCGCGAGCGTACCGAGCAGAGTTTTCTCGTGCCAAAGGATGAGATTGTGGGCAATGACTACGACCTTTCCATCAATAAATACAAGCAGAGCACCTATGTGGAGGAGGAGTATCCCCACCCCTTGGAGATTATGGCCGAGATCCATGAGCTGGAGCAGGAGATTACCGCAGGGTTGGCAGAACTGGAGGCGCTGCTGCGTGGGTAAGTGGGAGATGGTGAGGCTGGGGGATGTAGGGCAGATTATAACTGGAAACACACCCAAAACCAGTGAAAGTAGTAATTTTGACTCTAATGATATACCTTTTTTTAAACCAGGAGATTTAAGAGATATAGGAGTAACCGCTTTATTGGAAGCAGATAACTATATCTCAAACAATGCCAAAAACAAAATTAGGATGTTACCTGCAAACAGTGTTTTGGTCACTTGTATTGGGATAATTGGTAAAGTTGGAATAACAAGAAAAGAATCTACGTGTAACCAACAAGTAAATGCTATTATTCCAGATAACGAAAAGTGTAATGAAAGATACATAGCCTATGCGGTTTTAAATAGCCGTAATCAATTAAACCATATTGCTAATGCAGCAGTTGTGCCCATTATAAATAAGTCACAATTTTCGAATATTTTTATTCCCCTCCCTCCGTTGCCAGACCAGCAACAAATTGCCAATGTGCTTGACCGCGCCAGCGCCCTCATTGAAAAGCGCAAGGCGCAGATAGATAAGCTGGATTTGCTGGTGAAATCGCAGTTTATTGAGATGTTTGGTGATCCGGTGACGAATCCAAATGGGTGGAAAAAACGACCTTTCTCTTATGTGGCAACTATTGATACGCAGATGACAAGAGATTTTGTCAAATATGCTGACTATCCTCATATAGGGATTGAGAGCATAGAAAAAGATACTGGTCGTATTTTGGATTACAAACTTGTTAAAGACAGTGATTTAAAAAGCGGAAAATATCCATTTGACGAAAGGCATCTCATTTACAGCAAAATTCGCCCAAACCTGAACAAGGTAGCCAAACCCTATTTCGAGGGAGTTTGTTCTGCAGATGCTTATCCAATTTTACCAACGTGTAATAGCAATCGTGACTATTTATCAATAGTTTTGCGCTCGGATTTTTTTCTTGATTATATTCTTGCTTTCAGCGGACGTACAAATATTCCAAAGGTAAACAAAAAGCAGTTGGAAGGATTTTACTTGCCTGTTCCGCCTATTGCACTCCAAAATGAGTTCGCCGACTTCGTCCACCACGTCGAAGCCCAAAAATCCCTGCTCCAACAATCCCTTGCCAAGCTGGAGCAAAACTATAAATCCTTAATGCAGAAGTGCTTCCGGGGAGAGATATTCTGACGATATATTTTAGTATTGAGGTGACCGCCATGCCCACAAACTTTGATTTTCTATTAAAAGACCCCCAGTTTGAACCCTTTGCTGAGGCTGCTGTTTCGGCGGAGCGGGTGCTGCCCATTTCTCCGGCCCTGTGCGCCACAGCCTGCCGCACAGCCCTGGAGTTTGCGGTGAAGTGGGTGTACAGTGTAGACAGTTCCCTCGCCAAGCCCTATGAAGATAAGCTGGTCACCCTGCTCAGCACTGAGGATTTTAAAGATTTGATTCCCTCTGGCATGGGTGCAAAACTGGATTATCTGCGCAAGGTGGGCAACAATGCCACCCACAACCCCAAGGGGGTCAGCTGGGATCAGGCGGTTTTGGCCCTGCAAAATCTGCACAGCTTTCTGGATTTTGTGGCCTATTGTTACGGGGCTCATTATACTGAAGTTCCCTTTGATACATCTTGGGGGGCGCAAAAGATCCAGCCAGTGGCTGGGCCTGTCACGCCGCCTGCTGCTGAGGAAGTGGACTTTCAGACCTTGCTGGATGAAAACTTCCCCAAACGGGAAAAACTCACGGCCAAGCGTATTCAGCAGCTTAAGCAGGGCTATACGGTCAAGCCCATGGATATGACCGAGGCCCAAATGCTCATGTGTCATAAAGAAACACACAAGAGATTGATAGACAGCAGCCTACTATTCCGTAAATTTTGTTTCAGGACTTTCTTTTTCAATGCCGATATGCTATAATATTTCTATTCCAAGTAAGGAGTTAAAAATATGCGGCAAGGTATTCTTAATTAACTATAATCAAATAGTGGGAACAAAGAATTGTAACCGTCCCTTGCAAGGGGCTTAGTTTTTTGTACCCTTTTTAAGAATACTTTTGCCTTATATATTTGACATATCAAAAGAGCGACCGCTGCTTGCAGTGCGTTGTATGTATGTGTATGTCTATTCGCTATATCCCCAGCGGTAAAAGTATTTTGCTGCTGGGGATTTTTATGCCCTTTGGGGGCTGAATGGAGGACAAACACATGAAAATAATCAATATCGGCATTCTTGCTCATGTAGACGCAGGAAAAACGACTTTGACAGAAAGCCTGCTCTATACCAGCGGAGCCGTTCCGGAATTAGGGAGTGTAGATAAGGGAACAACGCGGACAGACACCATGCTGTTGGAACGCCAGCGTGGGATTACCATTCAAACGGCCGTCACTTCTTTCGGCTGGAAGAATTATAAGATCAATATTGTCGATACCCCCGGCCATATGGACTTTTTGGCGGAAGTATATCGCTCACTTGCTGTTCTTGACGGAGCAATTTTAGTAGTTTCCGCAAAGGACGGCGTGCAGGCACAAACACGGGTACTGTTCCATGCGCTCCAGAAAATGAAAATCCCAACGATTATTTTTGTAAATAAGATAGACCAGGAGGGCATTGACTTACAGAGCGTTTATCAAAATATCAGAGAAAAACTTTCTGATGATGTCATGGTTATGCAAGATGTTTCGCTCACTCCGGAAGTGTCTCTGACAGACATTGAGGATATAGAAAAATGGGATTCTATTATTGCTGGAAATGATGAACTTTTGGAAAAATATATTGCGGGGGAACCTTTGAAAATACAAGATTTACAGAGGGAGAAATGCAGAAGAATGCAAAACGGTTCCCTGTTTCCTATTTATCATGGGAGTGCAAAGAACAATATCGGAACTGAAAAGCTGATTGAAGTGATTGCAGAAACATTTACTTCTGGTGCGGACAACGATCAATCCGAGCTATGCGGAAGCGTTTTTAAAATCGAGTACACAGACCAGAAAAAGCGGCTCGTTTATTTGCGGTTATACAGCGGGACACTTCATTTACGGGATACGATTCTCCTGCCCCAAAATCAAAAACTAAAAATCACAGAAATGAGGATTCCGTCAAACGGAGAGATTATACCGGCGGACACAGCCTGTTGCGGAGAAATTGTTATTTTGACCAATGACACTCTGAAGCTGAATGATACTCTCGGAAATGTAGAACTTTTGCCGCGCAAGGCATGGGAAAAAAATCCGATTCCTTTGCTTCGGACGACGGTGGAGCCGCAAAATCAGGAACAAAGAGACCTCCTGCTGAATGCCCTGACGGAAATTGCAGATACAGATCCGCTGTTGCATTACTATGTGGATACGATAACGCATGAAATCATCATTTCTTTTTTAGGAAAAGTCCAGTTAGAGGTTGTATGCTCTCTGTTAGTAGAGCGATACCATGTGAACATAAATGTGAAAGAACCTACGGTCATTTATCTGGAAAGGCCATTAAAAACAGCCAGTTACACGATTCATATTGAAGTGCCGCCGAATCCGTTTTGGGCATCCATTGGCTTAACTGTAACGCCACTTCCTGCCGGAAGTGGAACCCGGTTTAAAAGCAAAGTATCTCTCGGCTATTTAAACCAAAGTTTTCAAAATGCCGTTATGGAAGGGGTGCGTTATGGAATGGAGCAAGGCTTATACGGTTGGGAAGTGACAGATTGTGAAATTTGTTTTGACTATGGAGTTTATTACAGTCCAGTTAGTACCCCCGCAGATTTTCGTTCCCTTGCTCCTATCGTGTTAGAACAGGCATTGAAAAGAGCAGGAACACAATTATTGGAACCATACCTTTCCTTTACCCTTTTTGCACCGCAGGAATATCTTTCACGGGCTTATAATGACGCACCGAAGTATTGTGCAGTGATTGAATCAACCTTGCTTAAAAATGATGAAGTTATTTTTACGGGAGAAATCCCCGCCCGCTGCATCGGCGAATATAGGAATGATTTAAATTTTTATACAAATGGGAGAAGCGTCTGCCTTACCGAATTAAAAGGGTACCAAGAAATTTCCGGGGAGCCTGTATTGCAGCCACGCCGTCCTAACAGCCGTTTAGATAAGGTTCGGCATATGTTTCAGAAAATAACGTAATATTTTGTGCGTTATCACGGATAAAAATCTTTGAATATAAGGAGAGTCTATGTTAGTTTTGTTTTCAAGTCGGTTTTGTGTAAACTTATATTGAGCAAACGGCCTTTATTTATAACCCGACTAATTTTGTATGCTAATGTCGAGCATATCTTTCTAAATTGTGATATTCGTATTCGGAAGGAGGGGCAATGTGTTAAAGAAATTGAATGACGCGATGGACTATATTGAAGCGCACCTGGAGGACGAGTTTTTACTTGAGAAGATTTCTGAGCATATAAATGTTTCAGATTATCATTTTAGAAAAATATTTTTTGCGCTTACCAATATGACGCTGAATGAGTATGTAAAAAACAGACGACTTTCAGAAGCTAACAAAGAATTGTTGCAGGGGGCGCAGGTAACAGATGTCGCTTATCAATATGGGTATCAATCCGTAGACGGATTTACACGTGCCTTTAAAAAATGGAGCGGTATCTTACCGTCACAAGTCGCAAAGTTGAAACAATGTAAATCATGCCAAAAGTTACAATTTGTTGTAACTATGAAGGGAGGAACTTTAATGGAATATAAAATTGTTGAAAAACCTGCTTTTACGTTTGCAGGTGTAAGTAAACGAGTGCCGTTACAATATGAGGGAGTAAACAACGCTATTTTGGAACTGGCACAAAGCATAACACAGGAACAGAAAGAAGAAATGCACCGGTTGCAAAACATTGAGCCATATGAAACTGTAAATGTTTCCTATGAATCAGATACGAACTTTCTTGAAGAAGCTGGTGAATTAACGCATTTAATTGGAGTTTTAACAACTAAAAATGACATTAGCAGTAATCTGGACACATTTCCTGTTAAAGCTCATACGTGGGCAGTTTTTCCAAATGAAGGAATCTTCCCGTTTACTTTGCAGGATACAATGGCAAGAATCTACTCCGAATGGTTTATGACGGCAGATTATGAACTGGCAGAGCCGTTTTCTTTCTCTTTTACAAAAATGGACGACAAAAAGCCCAACTACGCATACAGTGAAATTTGGATTCCAGTAACAAAAAAAGAATAAGCAATTACACTCAAATAGGAAAGCCAGCCGAGCCAGCGGGCAGTCAAGATAAACGGCGCATATGCGCCGCTGTTGACAGCCCCGCCCGCCTTTGCTGGTAGGCAATCAAGGGGCGACAGCAAGGGGTGCTGCCGCCCTCTGATATTATAAATGAAACCCGTCAACCATACAACGCCCTATGTGGGAGAAAGGGGGAATCATCTATGCCTTGCACAGAAGCATACAAAGAACACATCATGTACACGTTCAATGGCTTTGCAAGACCGTCATACACTATGCGGCTATCAACGCATGGCGTGACAGGAGCAGACGGCGGCAAAAAGAAATATCCCTTGAATACCTCACAGAAGAAAAGTTTTACCCTTTAGGCACAACAGACGAATATTTTGAAGCACCCCATGAAGAACACCCTATAACGATATGCGGTCAGGCAGTTATCCTCACCAATGGAAAACTTGCCGCCGTCCTGTTATCCCTGCCACAGAAAAACCGGGAAATCATTTTCCCTTATTTTTTCAAAAATGGGCTTACAATGGGTGAAAAATTCGAAAACCAAAGTATGATGAGGCAGGTATTGAAATGAAAGTTGTTTCTATATTAAATAAAAATAATGATTACCAGAGATTTGAAGTATTGAAGCATAATCGAAATAAAAGATATAAATATAATCAATTTATTGTTGAAGGCGTAAGAAGTTTAAATGAAGCGGTTAAAAATAACTGGAAGATTATTTCTTTTATTTATGACAAGAATAATCTGTCAGGCTGGGCAAAACATATGATAGAAACAGTAAAAACAGAAGTCAATTATACTCTTACGGCACAGTTGCTAAAGGAATTAAGTGGAAAAGAAGAAACTTCTGAATTATTGGCTATTATTGAAATGAGGGAAGACAGGTTAGAAAATGTTGCGTTATCTTCCAATCCATTTATTGTGTTATTTGACAGGCCCTCTAATAAAGGAAATTTAGGTACGATGATACGTTCATGTGATGCGTTGGGAGTAGATATGTTGATAATTACTGGACATGCGGTTGATTTGTATGAGCCTGATGTAATTGTTTCGGCGATGGGTTCTTTTTTCAATCTTCCGGTGATTCGAATCATTCACAATGAGGATTTATATAAATTCGTTGAAAGCCTTAGAATAAAATACCCTGGCTTTAAGATCATAGGCACAACAGCCCACCACGAAAAGCCTATCTATCATGAGGACTTGAAAACCCCGGTTATGTTAATGATGGGAAATGAAACCATGGGATTAAATAAGGCATTTAAGGAATATTGTGATGTTTTATGTACGATTCCTATGGCTGAAGATTCCTATGCCAGTTCTTTCAATGTCAGTTGTGCTGCATCTATAATGATGTATGAAATAGTAAGACAACGAATGAATTAGACAGCATAACCCTTTTGAGAGTGAGCCAGAGAAAAGGGAGGAGCAGGCGTTCTACCTCAAAAGTCTGCAAATAAAAAAAGAATAAGCAATTACACTCAAATGGCAAAGCCAGCCGAGCCAGTCAACGGTCAAGATGAACGGCGCAAATGCGCCGCCGTTGACAGCCCCGCCCGCCTTTGCAGATAGGCAATCAAGGGGCGACAGCAAGGAGTGCTGCCGCCCCGCACTATTATTCAGAGAGGGGGAATTTCCATGACCGAAGATGAAGCCTACAAGGTGCATATCCAGTACACCTTTAACGCCTTTTGCAAGATTGTTATTCGCCATGCAGCCATAGATAAAATCTTGAAGCTGCGCCGGAGGTGGGAACGGGAAGTTTCCTTTGACTACCTGATGAATGAGAAGTTTGTCCAGTTTGCCGAGCCGGAGCAGTTTGAAGAATATCTTTTTACTGCCTGCGGCCAGACCGCCGTTCTGTACCATGCGG
>CATZDY010000002.1 GCA_958417755.1 uncultured Peptococcaceae bacterium | reverse complement strand
TTTTTACAGCTTCATGTAAATGATAGGTATGACTTTGTATGTCCATAACCCCACTGTCATACATTTTTTTTGCCTGTTGCCATGTAAAGAAAGAAGGATGTCCCAAAGAAGGATTTTCTTCATCCCGAATGAGAACACAAGGGACAAATACAGTGGCTTTCATATTCAGTTTTTTTAAAATCGGATAGGCATATTGGTAGGTACTATTATATCCATCATCAAAGGTTATTAGAATTGGGTTTTCAGGTAAGGTTCCTTTTTTTTCATGATAGGCTTGCAATTCTCCAATGGTAATGGTATGATATCCTGCTGCTTGAACAGCTTTTAGTTGTTCTTCTAATTTTTCTGGTGTTGTAATAAGATGTCCCTGTTTTTCTATATCAAAAGTTCCTTTTTCTTGTATGTGATGGTATGTAAGAACTGGTAATTTATGAGAGCCATGAAGTTCCATGCAAACAAAAAGTATAATACCTATTAAAACTAAAACCAAAATACCAATGCCAAGTGCTTTTTTCTTCAATCAATTACACCACCAGTCTATTTTCATGAATAACTAAATAACTAAAAATTATAATCCTAGCTAACCTCCTTTCAAAATAAGAACCTTATTTATTATAAAATAGAGACGCCTGTAAAATAAAAATTGTTTCTTAATTTTCTCTTAAATTTTCATATAAAATAAAAACTTTTAAAAGCATTGAATGGGATTTACATTAAATACAATATGCCCTATCAATTGTGAACCATTCCTTTTATTCATAAACCTTTAATTGTAAGAAGTCATTGTTTTTCATTTTATGGATTGATATACTTATAGGATGAGCATGAAACAGGTTTAAGGTTAAAATATCATTATTTTTCCATATTAGTCATTTATTGTATGTATTTTTATGTATAACTTGTCTTTGGGGCAAAACGGGTCAAGATGCGAGATTGATACTTGGTTCATTGATCCTTACAATATTTGCATATTATAAGAAGGGAGCTATCGCAAAATGGAATTTTTCGCAGACAGCAATCGCTCATTTTTTCAATCCATTAAGGAATTGAGCGGTCAACCCATTGATTTGTGTTTTCAGTGCCAAAAATGTGCCTCTGCTTGTACAATGGCAGGAGATGCAGATCATTCGCCAAATCAGATTTTGCGTATGATGCAATTGGGTTTGGAAGAAGAAGTTTTAAAGTCCAATAGCATATGGTTATGCACTGGTTGTGAAATATGTGGTGCTAGATGTCCCAATAACATTGACAGTGGTGAAGTAATGGATGCATTGAAGGAAACAGCAATTTTAAGAAATACCATATCTCAGGAAAAAATTCATTTATTCAATACCATTTTCTTGAAAAATGTAAAATCTTCAGGGCGTGTCAATGAAGGTATGATGATGGCTCGGTATAAACTCAAAGCGCCTGACTTATTTTCTGATATGGATTACGGACTTTCCATGTTTTTAAAAGGTAAGATATCTATTTTTTCTAAAGGTATTAAAGAAAAACAAAAGGTTAAAAAGATTTTTAAAGATACAGTGGGAAGCTGATTGTGATTGGAAGTTGAAAAACAAAAATTTTTTATATTGTTCAATTGCTATTGAAGGAGGGGATTTCTCTTATGGAGCTAGCATATTATCCCGGTTGTTCCCTGGAAGCCACAGCAAAAGAGTATAATTTATCTACAAAAGTGATTTGCAAAGCCTTAGGTATAACATTAAGAGAACTGGATGATTGGGTATGTTGTGGTGCTACATCGGCACATAGTACCAGCCAAATGTTAGCCCTTACTTTGCCTGCCCATAATATCGCCAAAGCACAAGAATTGGGTTTGGATGTGGCCATTCCTTGTGCTGCTTGTTTTAATCGCATGAAAAAGACAGAGCATGCATTAAAAACCAATGAAAAAAAGCGGGCTCAAATTGAAAAAACCGTTGGATTTCAATTTACTGGCAAAGTACAAAGTATTTCTATGTTAGAGGCCATTGCTGGACGTTTCGGGGTTAAGGCAGTGGCTGAGAAGGTAGTGAAACCTTTGGAAGGGCTGAAGGTTGCTTGTTATTATGGTTGTCTCTTGGTTCGTCCCCCCCAGATTATCACTTTTGATGATCCGGAAAACCCCATGTCCATGGATCATCTTGTCAAAGCATTAGGGGCTGAACCTGTAAAATGGTCCTATAAAACGGATTGTTGTGGTGCTAGTTTAGCCTTGACTGCCACTGATCATGTGGTAAGTTGGGTTACTAAGATCATTAACATGGCAGAAGAAGCTGGAGCTCAGGCTTTGGTTACTGCTTGCCCTTTATGCCAGAGCAATCTTGAGATGCGCAGAAAAGAACGTTTAAAGGGGATGCCTGCTTTTTATTTTACTGAACTGATTGGCTTGGCTTTGGATTTACCAGAAACAAATACTTGGTTAGGTAAACATTTGATTGATCCCAAACCGCTACTGCGTTCACTCTCTTTAATGCGTTAATATTGGGGATGGAGGTTAGGAACTTGAAGAATACAAATAGCGATAAAATAGGTGCCGTATTGGTGGTTGGTGCTGGTATTAGCGGGATGCAATCCGCTTTGGACATGGCTGAAATGGGATATAAAGTATATTTGGTCGAAAAATCTCCAGCCATTGGCGGTAGAATGCCCATGTTGGATAAAACCTTCCCTACCAATGACTGTTCCATGTGTATTTTATCACCTAAATTGGTGGAGTGCGGAAGGCATCGTAATGTTGAGGTACTTACCACCTCAGAAGTGATTGATCTAGAAGGAGAGCCTGGTCATTATCAAGTAAAAATTAAACAACATCCTCGTTATGTAGATGTTGATAAATGTTTAGGATGCGGCAATTGCGCTGATAATTGTCCTGTAAAAGTAGATGATGAATTTAACCAAGGGATGGGAAAACGAAAAGCCATTTATAAATTATATCCCCAAGCATATCCCAATGCTTATACCATTGATCCCGCAAAATGTCTGCGCTTAAAGAATCCCAAAGCTTGTGGGAAATGTATTGAGTCTTGTCAAGTGGATGCCATTGATCATCAAATGACTGAAAAAGAAATAAGCATTGAGGTGGGGGCAATTATTCTCTGCCCTGGTTTTGAGTTATTTGATGCAAAATTAAGAGGGGAATACGGTTATGGCGTCTATGATAATGTGATTACCAGTTTACAGTTTGAACGTATGTTGAGTGCTTCTGGTCCCTATCAAGGACATGTACAGAGACCTTCTGATGGTAAAGAACCTAAAAAAGTTGCTTTTATTCAATGTGTGGGTTCAAGGGATATTTGTAAAGAAAACGGCTATTGTTCTTCTGTCTGTTGTATGTATGCAACAAAAGAAGCCATTATTGCCAGGGAACATGTTCCTGGTTTAGAGTCAACTATCTTTTGTATTGATGTACGAGCTTTTGGAAAGGATTTTGAAAAATATTACAACCGGGCTAAGAATGATTATGATGTACGCTATATTAAATGTATGATTTCCACGGTGAAAGAATTGCAACAAACCAAAGACTTGCGTTTACGGTATAAAAATTCTGATGGTTCATTTATGGAAGAGGACTTTGATATGGTTGTACTTTCCGTGGGTTTGAAACCATCCCGAGATGCCATTCAGTTGGCGGAAATTATGGATTTAGAGCTGAATCAATATAATTTTTGTAAAATGAAACCCAATACTGGGGTAGAAACCACCCGGGAAGGCATTTATGTGGCAGGGGCCTTTAGTGGGCCTAAGGACATTCCTGAAACTGTAATGCAAGCCAGTGCTGCAGCGGGAGATTGTTCTACTTTTTTGGCTCCAGCTAGAAATACTTTGGTAACAGAGAGAACCTTTCCAGCAGAAAAAGATGTATTGGCAGAAGAGCCACGGATTGGTGTTTTTGTGTGTCATTGTGGGATTAATATTAGCAGTGTAGTGGATGTTCCCGCTGTGGTGGAATATGTAAAAACTTTGCCCAATGTGGTATATGCCCAAGAAAGTTTATATGCTTGTTCTCAAGATAATCAGGCTTCTATGGTGCAATTGATTGAGGAACACAAATTAAATCGTGTTGTGGTGGCATCTTGCAGTCCCCGGACTCACAAACCATTGTTCCAGGAAACCATGAGAGAATCCAGTTTAAATAAACAATTGTTTGAAATGGCTAATATTCGGGATCAATGTTCATGGGTGCATATGAAAGAGCCAGAAAAGGCTACCCTAAAAGCAAAAGAATTAACAGCAATGGCAGTGGCCAAAGCTTCCACCTTAAAACCTGTGGATCCCATTGTGGTTAGTGTGATTCCTACTTCCATGGTGATTGGTGGCGGTATTGCTGGTATGAACTCGGCCTTAACTTTGGCAGAGCAAGGTTATCAAGTGCATCTCATTGAAAAAACAGATCATTTAGGCGGGATAGCCCACCGCATTAGTGGTGAGGATACAAAGACTTATTTACAGGACTTAATGAAACTTGTGGAGACAAATAACAATATTATTGTCCATACCGGCTGTGAGGTATCAGAAGTATCGGGTTATGTCGGAAACTTTACCACAAAACTTAGTAATGGAGAACAAATTCAACATGGGGCTACCATCATTGCTACTGGGGCCCAGGAGTCTCCCCCCACAGAGTATCTGTATGGAGAAGATCCGCGGGTGCTTACCCAATTGGAATTGGATGAAGCCATCACTGCCAATGACAGCAAATTAAGTCAGGCCAAAACCATTGTTATGATTCAATGTGTTGGGTCTAGAGAAGAAGGTCGGCCCTATTGCAGCAGAATTTGTTGTACCAAAACAGTGAAACAAGCTTTAAAACTTAAATCCATCAATCCAAAGCTTAATATTGTGGTTCTATATCGAGATATTCGTACCTATGGGTTTAATGAAGATTTTTACCGTGAAGCAAGGGATAAAGGCGTATTTTTCATTCGTTATAATGTGGAAGAAAAACCCCAGGTAAGCCAGGTGGATAAGCAATTGCTTGTATCCATTCAAGACCATATATTAGCTCAAACCATTACTTTACACCCTGATTTACTTGTATTGGCAACTGCAACAGCACCAGCAAAAAGCAATCAACATTTATCCCAGATATTTAAAGTTCCCTTGAATCCTGACTCCTTCTTCTTAGAGGCCCATATGAAATTACGTCCTGTGGACTTTGCGGCAGAGGGTGTCTTTATGGCTGGCTTGGCCCATGGTCCTAAAAATATTGAGGAAACCATTGCCCAAGCCAAGGCAGCAGCAGGTAGAGCAGCTACTGTCTTAGGTCGTGATACCTTAGAATCCAAAGGAGTAACAGCCAAAGTGGATCCAGAAAAATGTGCTGCATGTCTTACTTGTGTGCGTTTATGTCCTTATAATGCGCCCAGAATTAACAGCACCTTTAAAGCGGAGATAGAGGCTGTGATTTGTCAGGGATGCGGCACATGTGCCGGTGAATGTCCTAACAAAGCAATTGTTTTGGAAGGTTATAGTGATAGGCAATACATTGCAATGTGTGATGCATTATTTGAACAATAAAGGTAAGAGCTGTTTTACTACTAAATATTTTGAAAGTAGGATAGTGATACTGGGTCCTCCTGGTATCACTATTTTTATATCTTTTCATTGGTTATTTATAATATATGAAAGATTTAAAAAGTAAAAATGTTGAAATTAACATAGTTAAATTAAATCAATTACAAAATATCATTTTATTGTTATAAATTAATCTTTTGTATAATATTTTCGCTTAAAGTGAAATAAAATTCTATCTTTGAATAATTATTTTAATTTTTACATAGGCTAAAGGAAATAAGATTAATCAAAAGCTCATTATTAAAAAGTAAATCTATTTTTCATTTGTTCCAATTCGTGGGAAGGTATGAATGCAATTACCAAACCCACTACATTACTCACTTTATTCATGGTATCTTCATTCCAACGGCGTTTTCCTTTTAATAAATCATATATGTAGGGCCAAGAATAACCACTTTGTCGCGCTATTTGGGCCACAGTGATTCCTCTTTCTTCCATTATTGTTAATACAGCCTCAGAAAATGTAGACATATTCATCACCTCTTTAGTATAATATATAGTTAATAGCGATATTAATCAATTCTAATTCTGATTAACCCAGGCTAATTTTTGCAAATATTATACTATATGCTATAGATTTCTTCTTTTTATATCTATTTACAATTTGTTTGAAATTTCATTTTCTGGTATAGTTACTATAGCTATTAGCGAAATGAGGATGTTTAATGAATATAAAGCAACTTAGAAACGAAAAGGGACTTACAGGACCTAAAATGGCGAAAATGTTGAATGTATCTGTACCTCATTATTATGATATGGAAAATGGAAAAAAAAGAATTCATGGTGAGATGTTATCTAATATTGCAGATATTCTTGAGACTTCTACTGATTATCTTTTAGGTAGAACTGAGGATCCTGCACCTCCAGGCAAGAAGACAGCTGATTATGAAGCAATGGTATTTCAAGAAAAAACAGCTTCTGATGCTGTAATCCGTACGATGGATATATATTCTCGCTATCATTTGCCAAAAGATTGGCTTATCGATATATGGGAAAAAATTATTGAGATATATTTATAATAGTAATAATATAGTATAATATTGAAACTAATTTTCATTATTATCATAGATAGCTTGTACTTTCCATTAAATTTGGATATCTTTCTAATATTATTGTAGTAACCTCATTTTTTATGCTATAAGATAAATGATGGTATTTGACCAGTATACTAGTTCATTGATTAAGAAATAAAAACTGGAGCTTTAAGCTCCAGTTTTTATTTCCTTTTCTTTTTTTATCATACCGTTGGCCGGGGATGTAATCCACAACGTTGTACAATTTCCGGAACAATTTCCTCCCAGGCAATGGCCATGATGTGTACCCCATGTACGCCTTTGACATTTTCTTTGATATGCTTAATTTGTTCGATGCAGAACTCTACCCCTTCTTTTTTCGGATCCTCAGCTGCTTTAAGACGCTCAATCACTGCATCAGGTACAATCATACCAGATACGCTGGATTGCATATATTTGGCTGCTTTCCAGCTTTTTAACGGGGTAACACCAGCTAAAATATGAGCTCGTTGATCTAAGCCCCGTTCTCTCACCATTTCCATAAAGCGTTCAAACCGTTCCATATCAAAAATACATTGAGTCTGGATGAATTGCGCCCCTGCTTCTATTTTCTTCTCTAACCGATCAACTCTGAATTCAAAAGGATCAGCAAAGGGATTGGCTACTGCGCCAATGAAGAAACGGGGTTCGTGTTCTTTGATGGCTTCCCCAGAAAAGAACACTTTTTCATCCCGCATTTTTTTCAACAATTGAATTAATTGAATGGAATCAACATCATAGACATTTTTAGCTGTGGGATGGTTGCCAAATTTTTGGTGATCCCCAGATAAACACAATACATTACGCATTCCCAAACTATAGGCGCCAAGTAAATCAGCTTGCATGGCAATTCTATTTCTATCCCGGCAAGTCATTTGTACAATGGGCTCTATGCCCCGTTCCAGCACATGTACTCCTGTAGCAATGCTGGCAATCCGTACAATGGCTGTTTGGCAATCCGTGATATTGGTAGCATCTACATAATCCTTCATCATATCGGCATGATGACGAACCCCTTCTACGGATGCATGTTTGGGGGGACCGATTTCTGCAGTGACGGCAAAATTGCCGGAATCTAAGATTTGATGTAATTTACTTAAATAACTCAATCTATAATCACATCCTCCCTGATCGTTTTCCGCGGACCACCGTCACGGGATTTAGACCAGTCTTTTAGCGGCTGAATTTCCATCATTTTATCCAGTTTACCCAATTCTTTCATGCGGGCGTATATCTGAGCCCAGGCACAATCGGTTTCAGGACTTACTTCACATTTTCCGTATTGTGAACCACCACAGGGACCATTTAAAATACTCTTGGAACAACGGATAATGGGACAAATTCCCCCGGTTTTATGCAGTATGCAATCACCACATAAACCACATTTTTCTTCCCATACGCCATGTAAAGTGGAACCGCCGATAAATTGTGTATTTAAAGCAGGGACAACCCATTTGTCTTTGAAACGTTCAGCTAAATATTGCACACCAACACCACAGGCCAAGGATATAATGGCATCCACATCTTTTACAATTTCATCCATTGCCTCAATGTATTCAGGATCACATTGTCTTGTGGCTGTATAGGTTACTGTGACAAGGGGATCATCTTCCAAACGGCTTTTAATTCGCAAGGCAGAGGCCATAATTTCAGTTTCTTTTTCTCCCCCAGCTAGACAAACTGTTACACAACCAGCACAGCCAGCCAGCAAAATCTTTTTACAACCAGCGACTGTTTCTGCAATGGCATCAAGGGGCTTTTGTTGGGCAATAATCATTGAACGACACCCTCTTTCTTCCCATCGGCATGACCGGATTTGTTTAAGGGGCTGGGCCCCAAAGCTTTTATTTTTTGGGTCATTTCATCTGCTATTTCAGCAAAACGAGGCCCCATTGCTGCAGATAAGTTATAGAATTCCAAACGATCACCGCCAAACCCAATTTCATCTAACAATTGCTTGACAGCATGTACTCTTTTCTTCGCCCGGAAGTTTCCTTTTAAGAAATGGCAATCTCCTTCCATACATCCAGCCACATAAACACCATCTGCGCCATCTTCAATGGCATTTAGGATAACCCGGTGATCAATATTGCCAGAGCAAGTCATTTCCACCACACGAATATTGGAAGAATATTGTAAACGCATGGAACCTGCCAAATCTGCAGCGGAATAAGCGCAATAGTGACAGCAAAAAGCCACTATTTTAGGTTCAAATTCCATCTTAATCCACCACCCTCTCAAACAGTTTATCCACCATTGCCATGTACATTTTATCCGTATAACCTTGTAAGGTAATGGCTTTGTTGGGACATTCACCAGCACAAGTTCCGCAACCTTGACACAATAAGGACTCGATTTGGGCCGCATAGTTGACAACTTTAGGTGCATTGAAAGGACATAATCTAACACAGGTATAACAAGCAGCACATTTTTCTGGTTGTACCACGGCTGTTACCCCATGGGATTCCAGGCTATCCTTTGATAGAATGGTAGATGCCCTTCCCACCGCTGCTTTGGATTGGGCAATATTTTCATCCAAGTTTTTAGGACTATGAGCCAAACCTGCCATAAAGATTCCTTCTGAGGCAAAGTCTACGGGACGAAGTTTCATGTGGGCTTCTAAGAAGAAACCTTCGTCATTAATGGGAATTTTAAATAAACTGCTCATCTTGCTATTATCCGCTGCGGGTAATACTGCTGCTGCTAATCCCACAATATCCGCATCAATGATAACTGGAATACCCAATACATGATCCCTGACTGTAACCTTTAATTGATTGTTAGCATCTTGCTCTACTAGAGGTTTGTTATTTTCATCATAGCGAATGAAAATAACCCCTTTGCGTCTGGCTTCTGTATAAAGTTTTTCTTTCATACCATAGGTACGAATATCTCTGTATAAAATATATACATTGGCTTTGGGATTCTTTTCTTTGAAATCTAAAGCCATTTTAACGGATTTTGTACAGCATAATCTGCTGCAATACGGACGTTCAGGCTCTCTGGAGCCTACACATTGGATAAATACCACTGTATTGGCATCTGCCACTTGTTGGTTGTTTTTGTGTATGGCTTCTTCCAATTCCAATTGGGTCATGACCCCTGGATGGGTTCCATACAGATATTCTGTGGGACGATACTCTTCTCCTCCAATGGCAATGATAACAACCCCATGTTGAATGGTTTTTCCATTGCTCAAAATACTGGTAAAGTTCCCTAAATATCCTGATACTTCTTGTACTTCTACCCCTGTGTTGATATCAATGTTTTCATCATGGGTCACTTTTTCAATCAAATTCGCCATGAATTTTGTGACATCTTCACCTGTGAAACTGGTGTAAATTTTGTTCCCCATGCCGCCCAATTGTTCGGTTTTTTCTACCAAATATACTTGGAAACCTTGTTCAGACATAGCTGCAGCACTGGTCAAACCAGTTACCCCACCACCAATGATCAAAGCAGATTTTGTTACAGCAGCAGGTCTTTTATGAATTGGTTGTAACAAAGCAGATTTGGCCACTGTCATGGTTACCAAATCCTTCGCTTTTTCTGTGGCTTTTTCCGGTTCATTCATATGCACCCAAGAACATTGATCCCTGATATTGGCCATTTCAAACAGGAAACGGTTGAGTCCGCCTTCCATCATGGTTTCTTGGAACAATGGTTTATGGGTCCGGGGACTGCAAGAGGCCACCACAACTCTATTTAGGTTGTGTTCTTGCATGAGCTCCCGCATCCGGGCTTGATTGTCTTGGGAACAAGCATATAAGCAGTCCTCTGCATACACTACATTGGGTAAGGTTTTCGCTAATTCTACCACTTCTGGAACATTGACGACCCCCCCAATGTTAATGCCACAATGACATACAAATACGCCTATACGAGGCTCTTGTCCTGTTACATCAATTTCTGGAGGATATTCTTTTTCTTTTACCAATGTTCCCCGGGATTCTGCCAATAAACCACCCACAGCACCCACTGCAGCGCTGGCTTGCATGACAGTTTCCGGAATATCTGCCGGTGAACTGAAGGAACCAGCTACATAGATGCCCGGCTGGTTGCTGGCCACACCAGTGAGGGGCATGGGTTCTGCAAAACCATCAGCATTCAAATCCACATTCATTTTAGCAGCCAAATCCCAAACGGATTGCGATGGTTTCATGCCTACAGACAATATCACCAAATCATATTCTTCGGTACAAATGCTGCCGTCTTCGAGACTGTAGCGAATCATTAAGTTGCCGCTATCATCATCAGTACCTGTGATTTCGTAAATTCTGGAGCGAACAAAGTTAACACCATATTCATCTTTGGCTCGGTTGTAATAACGTTCAAACCCTTTGCCATAGGTACGCATATCCATATAGAATATGGTGGCATCCAGAGGATATTTACAGTGTTCTTTGGAGATAATGGCTTCTTTTACTGCATACATACAGCAAACAGAAGAACAATAATCACTGCCTTCTCGCACATTACGGGAACCAACACATTGAATCCAAGCAATACGTTTGGGTTCTTTATGATCAGAAGGGCGTACCAAATGTCCCTGGGAAGGACCAGAAGCACTCAAGACCCGTTCAAATTCCAAACTAGTCAATACATTGGGATATTTGCCATATCCATAATAGGATAAGGCTTTGCTATCATAAGGCTCGAATCCAGGACATAATAAAATAGCCCCTACTTCAATTTCTACAATTTCTTCTTTCATTGCATGATTAATAGCACCGGACAAACAGGCTTTTTCACATTCCAAGCATTCGGAGCATACCCCACAATTTAAACATCTTTCCGCTTCTTTTTGTGCTTCTTCCAAGGTACAACCAATGGATTCTTCCACAAAAGAAGTAGCCCGTTCAGCGGGATCCAAATGCACAATGGGCAAAGCAGGTATTTTTTCTACCTCTTCAACCTTTTGTCTCAAAGGAGCAATTTCTTCCTCTGCAATGGAGAAAATTCTATCAATGGATAAATCCATACCTTGTACATAGCGATGGATGGATTCTGCTGCTTCTTTACCAGCGCCAATGGCTTCCACCACAGTTTTAGGACCTGTTACTGCATCCCCACCAGCGAATACGCCTGCTTGGGCTGTGGCCAAGGTTTTGGCGTCAGCTTCCAGTACCCCATTTTTGGCTTGAGGCAAAGTTATACCTTCTAAATCTGGCTTTTGCCCCACAGCTAAGATAACGTTGTCCACATCCAATAAAAACTCGCTTCCAGCAATGGGAACAGGGCTGCGTCTGCCACTGGCATCTGGTTCTCCTAATTCATTGCGCAAACATTCGATGCCAGTAATCCTATCCTGCCCTACAAAAGCTTTGGGACTGGTTAGCATTAAAAATTCAATGCCTTCTTCTTTAGCCCCTTCGATTTCTGCAGCAGCAGCGGTGATTTCCGCTTCTGTACGGCGATAAAGAATACTTACTTTTTCTGCCCCTAAACGAATGGCTGTACGGGCACAGTCCATGGCAGTATTCCCACCGCCAATGACAGCCACTTTTTTCCCCACAGAGACCTTTTCTCCCAAGGCAATTTTACGCAGGAAAGGCAAGCCATGGGTAACTCCTGCCAAATTTTCTCCTGGTACTTGCAAGCTGGTTCCTTTGTGGGCCCCAATCCCTACAAAAACAGCTTTATAACCATCTGCCAATAAGCTGTCCACAGTAAAATCTTTCCCTAAACACATGTTGTATTTGATTTCCACACCCATTTTAACCAATAAGTCAATTTCTGTATCTACCCATTTTTTGGGCAAACGGTACTCAGGGATTCCCACCCGTAACATACCGCCACCCACTGGCAGGGCTTCAAAGACTGTGACTTCATATCCCTTGCGAATCAGTTGATAGGCAGCAGAAAGTCCAGCAGGACCGGCTCCAACCACAGCAATCTTATGTCCATTCTTTTCGGTCACTGTTTCTGTTTCAAAGGCAACAGCATTTTCATAGGCATAATCCGTGGCAGCACGTTTTAAAGCCATGATGCTAACCGGTTCATCCACTGTTCCCCTATGGCATTTTGTTTGGCAAGGATGGGTACAAATACGTCCACAAGCAGCAGGAAATGGGTTATCCCGATAAATCATCCGCCATGCTTCATCAAATTTTCCTTTTTTAATGAGCTGTACATATCCCTGCACATTTACCCCAGCAGGACAAGCAACTTTACAAGGAGATACTCCTTTTTTCTCGATTACAAAAGCATTGGGGTAAGCTTGGGCATATTTTTTATATACTGCTTTTCGGTTGTCTAAATTTTGGTTGTATTCATTGGGCACTTCTACTGGACAGGCATCTGCACATTCATTACAGGCTTTGCATTTGTCCGCTTCAATATAACGGGGGCGTTGGCGTATTTTTACTTTAAAATGTCCCGGCTCTCCTTGTACATCCATAACATCAGAACATGTATGGGAATGAACATTTAAATGTCGTCCGCATTCCACCAACTTGGGTGAAAGGATACACATGGAGCAGTCATTTGTAGGAAATGTTTTGTCCAACATGGGCATGGTCCCGCCAATGGCTGGGGAATTTTCTACCAAATGCACATAATATCCTGATTCCGCTAAATCCAAGGAAGCTTGAATTCCGGCAATTCCCGCACCTACGACCATGACCGAGCCGTTTTTCTTTGTACTCATCGGCATCACATCCGTCCCTCTGGTATATTATTTGTATACCGCAGAAAATGACGTGAAAAGCGACCCCACTTTGCTATGGCAAAATGTGGTCGTTTTTCACTAATTTGATTGTTTTTATAAAAAACGTTCTTATTGCTCTTTTTTAGGCAATATCAAGGCTCTTTCCATCAAAGAACACATATGCATGTTAGAAGATTTGCCTTTTGTATCAGGATACCATTTGTTTAAATCATTAAATTGGTCCATGCAGTTATGACAAGGAACAATGACGATTTCCGCCTCTGTGGCCATCACTTGATCCACTTTGCGTTTTCCTTTGGCTTTACGAATTTCATTGTATTCCGGCATGGCCATTGCCCCACCGCCACCGCCACAACAATAATTCATTTTGCCATTGGGGTTCATATCATGGAAGTTTTTAATAAAACTTTTAATCAGTTCTCTGGGAGCTTCCCATACCCCTTCTTTACGGGCTGTATTGCAGGGATCATGATAAGTAACAATTTCTGTGATGGCATCGGGATCCAAAAGTAATTTTCCTTCTTTTACCAAATCATTGAGGAGCTCTAAAATATGGCGCATTTTGATTCTGGGGCCATCCCAAAAGGTTCTTTCGCCCCATTTCATACTACGAAAAGCGTGGCCACATTCTGTGACAATGAATTCTTTACAGCCAAGCCGGGTAAATTCTTCCCAAATGGGCTTGGAAATATTGACAAAATCATCGTCTTGACCTGTGAATAGAGCAATGTTGGTAGCATCCCAACGTTTTGTGCTAATGGTATAATCAATACCAGCAGCATAGAATATTTTCAATGTGGCTTGCAATTCATTGGGATAGAATTTAATATCCCTGGCATTAAAACCATAAAAATATTGCGCGCCTTCTTTGTTCAAAGGAATTTCATAATCCGGATCTTCCAGCTCTTCTCTTAATTCATCCTGAATCCATTCCAAGGTTTCTTCATAATCTTCTTGGCCTACATTCATTTGGTTGCCGGATTCAATATGTTCTCTGGCAATGGTTTGGAGATAGCCAGGAATGTGATCTTTATCCCTGGACTTGCCCCGAATGGTTCGAACCAATGCAGCCACATTGATGTTCATGGGACATTCGATGGTACAACGTTCACACATGGTGCAATACCACACATAGGGATCGTTCCATAGCTCATCTTTTAAGCCCAACACAATTTTACGTATAAATTTACGGGGATCTTGATTTTCATGGATATCTGAATAAGGACAACCGGCAGTACACATGCCACAGGCCAAGCATTGGGAAAAATCATAGTTTTTCATCCAACCAGCCACTTCTTCTCTAAAATTGGGATTCACATCCGCAGCAGTAATTGCTTCCATTATACGTCCTCCCCTCACTGGAGCTTTTCAACAAATATTTTTGGTGGCATTTCGGTTAAACCGAAATGCCAGATAAAGAAATTAATACTCTCCGGGCAATTGGTTTAATTCTGCTTTGGTGAAAACAGGACCATCTTTGCAAACGTATTTATTGCCAACATTACAACGTCCGCACATGCCGATGCCGCATTTCATGCGATTTTCCAAGGACATAATAATTTGTTCTGGTTTGAAACCGCAATTTTCCAAAACAGGCATGGTAAATTTAATCATCACCGGAGGACCACATATAATGGCCACTGTATTATCCGCACTGGGTGCTACTTCTTTGGTGATATCAGGAACAAATCCTACTTTCCCATTCCAACCTTCTGCCGGCCGGTCAATGGTACAAACCAAATCAATGTCTGAACGTTTTTCCCAAGCTGCCAATTCTTCTTTATACAATAAAAGCCCAGGATTTCTAGCACCATAGATAACAGTGAGTTTGCCATAATCTCCCCTATGCTCTGGTTGTAAGATATAGGTAACCAAAGCCCTGAGGGTTGTAAAGGCAAAACCACCGCCAATGATGACAATGTTTTTCCCTTTCATTTGTTCAATAGGATAATAGTTTCCCAAGGGACCGCGTATGCCAACGATTGTGCCTTCTTCCATGACTTGCAAAGCAGTGGAAACCACGCCCACTTTATTCACTGAAAATTTTAGTTGTCCTGGTTCAGTGGGAGAGGAGGCAATCCCAAAGGGTGCTTCTCCTTTCCCAAATACACAGATTTCAGCAAATTGCCCGGGCATATAGGAAAAACTTTGCTCATCTTCTGGACTTAAAAATTCAAAGGTAAAAGTATGAATCAATTTATCTTCTGTTTCAGTAAAGTTTTTCACCAACTTCATGGGGAGCGGTAGATATGGATTTTTTGCCATTATTGATCCCTCGCTTCCGACCCCAAGATATCCGCCAACATATCCCTGATGTCCAGATTCACGGGGCAATTCTTTATGCATCTGCCACAACCTACACAGGCTGTTGCCTGGAAGTTGTCTACAAAGTATTTGAATTTATGCATTAACCGCTGACGCATGCGTTCTTTGCCACTGGTACGGGGATTGTGCCCTGAACCGTGCAGTGTAAACAAAGGATACATACATGAATCCCAGTTACGAATACGACAACCGTTGCAATCCACAGCATCATCAATAATATCAAAGCAATGGCAAGTGGGGCAAGAATAAGTACAAGAACCACAGCCTACACATTTTTGATAAATTGTATCCCATACAGGATTATCAAAACCTGTATCTAATTTTTCTTTTAAGCCTGTGGTATCCACTGTGCAGGAAAGAGTCGCTTGTTCTTTTACCTTTGCCGCTGCATCCTTTGCTGCTGTATCGGCTTCAGTGGTACCCCATTGGGCAATCAAGGTTTTACCCTTTTCAGTCATTGCTTCTACTACATATTGATTTCCCACATCAACCAACAGGACATCTAGTCCTGTGCTGTCAAAAGGCCCCCCGCCCATGGATGTACAAAAACAAGTACTTAGGGGTTCATTGCAGCCAATGCCAACCAAAAAGGTATTTTCCCGCCGGGTGAGATAATAGGGATCTTCATATTGATCATTTTTGAATACATTGTCCAATAAAAGCAAACTTTTCGCATCACAAGGACGCAGGCCAAAGATAACTTTTTGTTGGGTATCAATGCATTCTTCCAATTGGGCGCCTTCCTTGGTCACACTGTATTGAAACAGTTTTTCGGACTGAGGAAAAAGGATCCCTTTGGGCGGAATTTTGGTGTTCTTACCAGACAAATCTACTTTTTCACTGGACCTGATTTGCTTGAACAATGAGTAAGAACCCTCTTTCACCGGAGCAAAGACTTGATATTGGTCCATCAATTTATCCAATAATCCGGTAATAGTATGTTTGCTCATCATCATCCTCTTCATCTCACTCCTTCACCAAGAAAGATTCGGGGTCATCAACGGTATAGTCAGATAGGGCAGGTTTATCTTCCATATTGACGCCCGCTTCATACCCAAACAATTCTTTTACATCTTTTACCATCTTGCGGGTAATACCCCGAAGATTAATTCCCATGGGACAAGCTCGGTCACAAGCTCCACAGTCCACACAACGGCCAGCCAAATGCAAAACTCTGACTGCTTGGAACATCATATTATCAGCCGTATTCGGTGCTTTATCAATCCATACAGGAGTTGAACAATCCACAAAACACTCGGCGCAATAACACATAGGACAAACATTGCGACATGCATAACAACGAATACATTTGGAAAGATCTTCAGCTAACAATTGATTTCGTTCTAATGCTGACTTTGCTTCAAAGGAAGTAATATCTGCATAGGTATCTTCCTTAGCTGGCACCGGATCTCCAATCAACATATCATAAATTACTGGGGTTCCATAGCCACAGGTTTTGCATGTATCGTGATATAGCTCATCCACTTTAGCTTCTTGGGAAAAGTTTTTTCCTTTTAGAACAATGGTATCTCCTTTGTCCTCGGTTTCTAATAGTTCTTTTCCCTCTAACAAGGCATCTACTTTATGGCGATCAATCATACCCTTGCAAGGTATACCGATAATATAAAGATTATCGCGATTGATTTGGTTTTCCTTTATCAGGGCTACAATGGCTCTGGTATCGCAGCCTTTGGCCACCACAGCTGTTTTCTCTGTTCTGTTGCGCAAGTAATTGGTCAGATTGTTTTCACAACCATAATTCCAAGTCAATGTGCCTGCATCATCAGCCTTGCGAATAAAACAGGGAGTACCACGGAGAGGCAAACTGCCATTGGAAAAACCAATCACCAGCTCAACTTTGTTTTCTGTTAATAATGTTTTTGCAGCATCTTGTATGGCTGCTTCTATTTTTTGCATCCGCAATCACACCCCGATTCACTGGGAATTAACCCTTTGCTGGGCCCAAGGTTTTTCACTCTTTCCGTTACTCCTTTTACAACTTCAGCAAAACGTCCGCCTTCTGCTGCAGATACCCAGGAGAAATTCATTCTATCCGCATCTATTCCCATATAATTGATAAGATTTTTCATCAAAGCAAACTTTCTTCTGGCTACATAGTTGCCGCTAGTATAGTGGCAATCTCCAGGATGACAACCAGATGTAAGTACGCCATCAGCACCATTTTTCAAAGCAGTTAAAATAAACAGAGGATTCATGCGACCTGAACAAGGCACACGAACGACCCGAATATTGGGGGGATACTGAATGCGGCTTACCCCGGCCAAATCGGCTCCCCCATAACTACACCAGTTGCATAAAAACGCAATGATTTTGGGTTCCCATTCCATAACCATATCCCTCCCTTGCTATAACGCACCAACCATGGCCATAATCTGTTCGTTGGTACATCCTTTAATATTCAATGCACCGCAGCGGCAAGAAGAAGCGCAAGCTCCACAACCTTTACATAATGCTTCATTTACCACAGCGACTCTTTCCTCAACATTCACAGCAATGGCTTTGGCTGGACACACATCTTCACAGGTACCGCAAGCAGTACATTTTCTCTTATTGACAATGGCGCATTTTCCTTCTACTTGGATGGCTTCCTTGGTTAGCACAGTACAGGCCCGGGCTACAGCAGCCTTTGCTTGGGCAATGTTTTCATCCAAATCTTTCGGTGCATGAGCCAAGCCACACATGAAAACACCATCTGTACTAAAGTCCACAGGACGTAATTTTAAGTGCGCTTCCAAGAAGAAACCTTCTTGATTCAACGGAACCTTGAAAAATTTTGACAATTGTTTATTATCTTCAGCTACCATGGCAGCAGCAATGGCAATTCGATCCGCTTCAATCTTAATGGGCCGTCCCAATACATGATCTGTTACAGTGATATTGAGTTTATCCCCAAAAGCTTCCACTTGGGGTTTGTTATCCACTGAATAACGAATGAAAATAACCCCATTGCGACGTGCTTCTGTATATAACTGTTCATGCATACCATAGGTCCGAATATCCCGGTATAAAATGTATACATTGGTATTGGGATTGGCTTTTTTGATTTGTAACGCTTGTTTGATGGATTTTGTGCAACAAATTCGGCTACAGTAAGGTCTTTCCGGTTCCCTGGAACCAACACATTGGATGAACACAACATTCTTGGCATTGCTTAGGTTGCCTTCCGCTATATCAGCCTCTTGTTCCAGCAAAGTTTTTACAGCAGGATGTTGACCATTCAAATATTCTGTGGTTTTGAATGGTTTAGCCCCTGTGGCAATGATGGCGACCCCATGGGTAATTTTTGTTCCATTTTTTAAAACCGTTTCAAAGTTCCCTACAAACCCTTTTACATCAGCGATTTCTGTCCCCAACTGAATATCAATCAATGGGTTGGCTTCTACTTGGGCAATGAGATCTGTTAGATATGCTTGCACATCTTCCCCTTTCATGCCATAACGGATGCGGCAAGCCAAACCACCTAATTTTTCATCCCGTTCCACCAAGCTTACTTTAAAGCCCTGTTGGGCCATGTTCAAGGCAGCATTGAGTCCTGAAATACCGCCCCCTACCACTAAGGCGTCGTGGCTCATATCCAAACTAACTGGTTGCACTGGTTCTAATAAAGAGGCTTTATAAACAGCCATTTTTACCAAATCTTTGGCTTTTTGGGTTGCTTCCACCGGGTTGCTTTGGTGTACCCAAGAGCAATGATCCCTGATATTGGCCATTTCAAACAAATTGGGATTTATCCCTGCTTCTTTCAGGGTTTCTTGGAACATGGGCTCATGGGTTCTTGGGCTGCAAGATGCAACCACCACTCGATTTAAGCCATAGGTTTCAATGGCTTCTTTTATTTGGGCAGAAGAGTCTTGGGAACAAGCATAAATTTTTTCATCTGCCAAAACCACACCAGGCAAAGTTTTGGCGTATGCTACCACTTCCGGCACATTGACAACACTGCCGATGTTAATGCCGCAATGACAGACAAACACACCGGTACGAACAATTTCTCCGGTTACATCTTTTTCTGCAGGATATTCTTTCTTTTTCACCATTGTACCCCGCACATCGGAGAGAATGGCAGCAGAATCAGCAGCCGCTGCACTGGCTTGCATCACTGTCTCAGGAATATCCCTGGGACCACTAAAGGCACCAGCTACATAAATACCAGGTTTGTTGGTTCCTACCCCTGTAAAGCTGGGCGGTTCTGCAAAATTGAATTCATTGAGGGTTACCCCCAATTTATCAGCTAATTCTATTAGTTGTTTTGGTGGCTCTAAACCTACAGACAAGACCACCATATCGAATTCTTCTTCCCCAATGGTACCGTCTTCATTGGCATAGCGAATTTTTACATTGCCACTACCATCAGTGGTTTCTACCACCTCAAAAATTCTTGAACGAATAAACCGTACACCATTGTCATGTTTGGCACGGTCATAATATTTTTCAAATTCTTTGCCGTAAGTCCGCATATCCATATAGAAAATTGCCGCATCCAAATCATAGGGAGTATGTTCTTTGGCAATCACGGCTTCTTTGATGGCATACATACAACAAACGGAAGAACAATAATTATGATCTAAGCGGCAATTACGAGAACCAACGCATTGAATCCAAGCCACCTTTTGTGGTTCTTTATGATCTGATGGACGAATCAAATGTCCGCCAAAAGGACCAGAGGCACTTAAAATACGTTCGAATTCTAAACTAGTCAATACATTAGCGAATTTGCCATATCCATAATATTCGAGCCGTTCTGCTTGGAATGTTTCAAAACCAGGCATTAAGATAACGGATCCCACATCTAATTCAATGGTTTCATCCGCCATAGTATGGTCAATGGCCCCAGCTTGACAAGCTTCCAGACATTTTCCGCAAGCCTTTGGATTTTTTAAGCGTAAACATTTGTTTTTATCAATGGCATAGGCATTGGGATATGCTTGGGCATACAATTTATAAACAGCTTTTCTTTTATCTAAATTTTGGTTGAATTCATCATCAACCTTCATGGGACAAGCTTCTGCACAAGAACCACAACCAGTACATTTTACGGGATCGATAAAACGAGCTTTCCGCAAAATAGTGGCTTTGAAATTCCCTGGTTCTCCTTGTAAATCCACAAGCTCGGAATCGGTTAATGTCTGAATATTCAGATGGCGTCCACAATCCACGAGTTTGGGAGACAAGATGCACATGGAACAGTCATTGGTGGGAAAAGTTTTATCCAACATGGGCATGGTACCGCCGATTGCTGGTTTTTTCTCCACCAGGTATACATAATAGCCGGACTCGGCCAAATCAAGGGAAGCTTGAATGCCAGCAATTCCTGAACCCAATACCAGCACGGCTCCTACCTTATTTGTACTCATCTTTGCATCACATCCGTCCTCCTAATATAGCAGTAGACAATGTACATCCTTTGTTTTTGTAAAGAAATAAGTAAATTTTCTACTGCATGCATCCCTGGGATTTCACTGTTTTATAACCAATGTTGGTATAATTGACAACATTAGCAGGACGGCATAGCTGCCGCCCACCAAGGTTACAAGGTTACTATCTGCAAACCCCAAAAAAAACCATTGTTTTTATGGTAGAACCATATCAGTCTAATGAAAATCGAATTCACCTACCACGTAAATTTTGCTATTCACCTCCTCTTTCCAAGCAGTGGTGGTTATTTGTAGCAGGATACTATAGCATTTATCATTAATTTATAGCTCCTAAAAGATGGTTTACATTCCATAAATCTTGAAAATACAGATAATTGAAATTTATTTTAACAATTTTCATGTATCCGCAAGAACACGAAAATTCGACTGCGGTATAGTATTTCTCCTTTTTTTCGTCAAATCCTTTAAAGCAGAATTGTTATGTTAAGAATAAAATGATATGACAATATAAAAATTTTATTCCCTTGCTGTATGATGATTTGAAAGCAAAATTTAACGTTGCCTAAAGGTTTTGAGGAAAGAGTCGCAATAAATATCTTTGTTCAGCAGAATATTGGCTGCTGCCACAGCGTCCACCAATTCCGGATCATCTACATCAGCGATGGCTGAATCCAAGCCACAGGCCATGCACATAATCAAAAAGGTACGGTTAATGAGATGCCGGTTGGAACAACGTTGGGAAGAATTGGATAACCCTAGGGTTGTTTTAAGCCCTGGAGCCAAAGCTTTGATTTGGCGTAAAGCTTCCAATACTTCAGGGCCATGCTCTTGAGCCACATTGGCTGGCAGCATCAGCGGATCAATATACAAATCTTCCATGGGAATACCATGGGCGTCGGCATTTACCACAATTTCCATGGCCAAAGCAGTTCTATCCGCTGCACTTTTGGGAACACCTTTTTCATTCATAGCCAAGCCAATGATGGCAGCATTATATTTAGCAGCCATGGGTAGGTATAAATCCATTTTCCATTGATCCGCATGGGTGGAGTTAATCATTGTTTTACCATGTTTGTTGGTACTACAACCGGCTTCGATTGCTTCTGGATTGGTGGAATCAATACAACAAGGCAGGATAGAAGCTTCATTACAAATATTCACCATCCACTCCATTACTTTCGGCTGGTCCTTTGGTTCCACCGTGGGGCCAGTGTTGACATCTAAATAGTGAGCGCCTGATTCTTGTTGTCTTTGGGCCCAATGCCGAATGGGTTCGGGATTTTGATTTAAAATCGCTTCCCGAATGTCCTTAAACATACCGTTGATGCGTTCACCAATGAGTATCATTTGGCGAAACCTCCTTCATTTGTTCGTAGCATACAAATTGACTTGTCAAACAATGGTAGCCTATGATTCAGCATTGGTTTCCATCATTTTTTGAATATGTTTTAAAAATTGTTGCACTGATTCCGGGTGGCGCAGTACAAAAATATTTGCTCCTGCTTGGGCAAAGGTAGTGGCTGTCAGCACTTCCCATAAAATCGCCCTGTGGCTTTGCTCTCCCCATTCTGCTGCCTGGGCAGTAGATGTTTTGGCTTCTTTGGTTTTCCATGCTTCTTGTCCTACAAAACAAATCACGGGCATGGCTAACATTTTATCCCCTGTCAGCGCCCCGATACGGGAACGCTCCATAATAGAATACCCGTATTCAATGCCATATCCCAAGGCGCCCACCAAGGAGTCAATGGCAATGCGATCAGCGGATAATCCCATTTCAGTAATTAAAATATTGAGCTGTTTGGCCAAATTGATATCCAGGGGACTGGCTGCGATGATGCTATGACCATTGACCATACAAGTAGCAGCAATGGTTTTATAATTATTTGGCGTTGCATAGCCCAATAAGGCGGCCTTTCCATTCAAGGCTTCACCCACAGCAGGCATAATCTCTGCATCTTTTTCTTCCACACCACAACCGATTACAATCAAAGGAACATTCACTGCTTCTGATACAGCTTTTGCGGTTTTGGCGCAATCTTCCGGTGTGGCATTGCCATTGTCCGGGTGTGCACTCACTAGATGTAAACAAAGGAGATCAGCGCCATATTCTACACATTTTTGGGCCCAGGCCACAGGATCGTTCATGACTCCTGTATAAGCTGTTTGAAGCATTTCTGGCCAATCCGTGGGCTCCTGGTCTAATATTTCTAACGCCACCACCGGACGATGGGGCATATTTCCCTCAAAGTGTAAAAACGGTAAGGTGCTTTCTCCTCCCACTTTGACAACATGATCACCTGTGCCTAGTATTAACTCATTGACCTGACTGGTCCATCTTTCTTTTATCATTGTAACAGTCATTATTGCGCTCCTTTCTATTTTCTTAAGAAGCATCGTGGGCCTATTTTCTTTGTTGTACCCGACGTTTCATTTCTTTACAATATTGCTGCTTTTTTCATGATTTGTTCTACCATTTGTACCACTGGAGAATTATCCGGTAAGTCCACCAAGGGTTTGCCCTGTAAATCGTATTCCCATACCTGATCATTCAAAGGAATTGCTCCGATAAGTTCCAATCCAGTGCGATTTATTTCATTTTGTAAGGCTTCTATGGTGCCGTCAGTTACCTTGCTTACCACCAAATACATTTTCTTGATATCTAACTTTAAAGAATCTACCAGTTCCTTTACCCTTCCTGCAGACCGAATACCCCGGGCACTGGAATCGCTGGTTACCAGTAAAATATCTACGTTTTGGGTGGTTCTTCTGCTTAGATGCTCTAAGCCTGCTTCATTATCCATTACCACAAAAGGATAATTCCCGCTGAGTTCTTGCATAAATCCCCGAACCAAATTGTTTACGTAGCAGTAACAACCAGCTCCTTCAGGGCCTCCCATGACCAAAAGATCCACATCATCCCCTTCGGCCAAAGATTGATGTACTTTATAGGCAACATATTGGTCTTTTGACATGCCTGCAGGCAGTGGCTCAATATTGTTATTGATGCGATTCATCATATCTGAAAGGGTATCTTCCACTGTAACGCCCAATGCTTCGTTTAGATTGGCATTGGCATCTGCGTCAACGGCCAATACCGGGCCTTTTCCTGCTTTGATAATGGAACGAATCAGAATGGCAGCAAGGGTGGTTTTGCCTGTTCCTCCTTTGCCAGCTATGGCAATGGTAAAAGCCATTTTTCCACATCCCTTTTTAGGGTTTTATTGACAATACATATGAACCTTTGTTTGTCTTTCTTTATGATTCCCAACGTTGTTTTAAAAAACCAGAAATTCCTGCTGATTCACGAGAGCCTACCAGCACTTCCCAACCAGATAATTCCTGTAATTTTCCACTTAGCACCGCTACCCCGCCAGGAATAATGACTTTACGGTGGGAAACTTTCTCAGCAATTCCTGAATTCTGTAACATATCACTGATTTTTTCTGGCGTAAATTTGCCAGCAGCCCAACCTGTTAGCACAGAAATACCATCTGTATCCACTGCTAAAATATAACTGGGTATTCTGGATGCTTCCACGTCTCCTGCAACACAAAAATAAGTGAGGGAAAAATTAGTGGTGATAAATACAGGAGAATTTGCGTCTACATTGCCTATTTCATAAATCTTTGATTCCACAGCAATGGGTTTTTGGGGATCCGTATAAATATTAAGCCTCAAAGTAAGCAAAGGCAAAATATCTGCGGGATCAGCAGAATCCAATACCACGATCCCTGCATATTTGGCAATGTAGGTGCCAGCATCTACCACTGCTTGGATGGGATCCTGATTTGTCACAAAAGCAATGGTAGGATATCCAAATGAACGTACTTTTTTCAAAGCTTGCCGTCGCATTTGGGTTTGGTCTACCAAGACTTGATAGACCTCTCGGGCCCCGGAATCCAGAATCAATTTTTTGTGTCCCAAGGCTACAATTTTATCCACCAAGGTAGCTAAATCATTGAGATCAGTGCCCCGAACAACCAGCGGTAAATCATGTTTTTTGGCCAAAACAGTCATGGCTTCAAAGTTGGCTGCAGTTGCTCCACAAAGCAAAGGATTTTGCTCAGCCACCAAGGCCACAGCTTTTGCCATGGCATTACTATCTGTGCTATGCAAAATCAAAGGAAGCTTTGTATTGTCTGCTGTTAATTTTACAGCTTCTGCAAATTTTTCCGCATCATTGGCGCAATCACAGATAGAGACTAAGCTAACCCCATGGGTCTGCCCCACTCTATCGAATTCCAATCCATTGATTTGGCTTAATTTGGCAAGAATATCATCTGCTGTCATGGTATTGCTAATGGTGATGGCAATTCCTGTAGGATGTTCAAATCTTTTTTCATGCCGAAACAGAACCGTTTCATTTCCTATTTCAACGGCCTTATCCCCTGTTCCTATTTTGATTAAAGCAATGGGTGGTGCGGAAGCAGAATCCAATACTTCTTTTGCTGCATCACTGACATGGGGACAAAGGTCTAAAGTAGCTTTTCCACTGGCCAATGCCATGGCAAAAGCCAAACAGGTGGCTTGCCCACAGTCTTTGCAATTGGTTTTTGGCAGTTGCTTAAATATTTCCAAACCCGTTAGCGCCATTCTCCAAAACTCCTTTCTCATCAATGACAGACAACAAGAAAACTACTAGGAAAGAATATGCCTTTATGCAAATTCTTTCCTAGGTTTTAATTTTTAATCCAAAATTAAAATAGAGGATCCATAGATAAGGCTGGATGTCCTTTTTCCTCTAGATAGCCCATGATTTCTTCTCCACTGGTCCCGATGGTTTCATCCGCAATTTTATCAATAAAGTCTTTTCCTAAACCATCTCTTTCAGCCGCTTCTTCTAACAGAGCGCGCAATTCTTCTTTTAAAGATTTTGGCATCCAAACAATGCGGGCTAATCCGCCATCTGCTGGTACAAATTTTTTGGAGCCCATGTAAGATTTACCCATGCCCATAAAGCCAGGCATCTGGGCCCCTGCTCCAATGGTACCAGCTAAGGTAGAAAAGGTCATGCCTGAGGGGGTCATACCACCATGTTCCCGATTGACCACCATAAAGCCGTTGCATTCTGGCACAACAGCCAAAATACATTCAAAACAGCCGCAGGAAGTCATGGGATATTCCATGATTGTATACAAATTAACATTGGTGATATTGCGTTGCGAATTATTCATACAAAACTCGTTGAAAGATTCCCACTGTCCTTTGATTTCGTCAATCATCCCTTCTTTAGGAATCGGTTGGTTGGAGCCATGGGGATTGATTTCATAAGATGCCTTGGCGTCCAACCAACTTACAGCTCCACATAGCCCGACCCGTTCTGGAGCAATGACGCATACATGGGTGGGAGCAAAGGATTGACATAAGGTACAAGAATAAAAAGTGTCGACTTTTTCATCTTGCAATTCTTTTAACCTATCATCGCGTTTTTTATAACTTTCCCGGGCTTTATCCCTTAAGGCAAGAACTTTTTCTTCATCTGTATAAATGGTGACTTGCACCCGGTCAAGGATGCTAGAAAACTCTGTTTTAAATTTGGCATATAAAATTTTACCAATATCTTTTATGCGAAAACCTTTGTCATAGGCATCATTAGAAATACGTACCCACATGATGTCCCTTTGAGCCACATGCCAAAGACCTTCGCCATAATTTGTAAAGTAGTGAATGCGCCTTTCTAAGACAGGTTCAAAATCCTCCTGCATTTTTCTTCCATAAACATCCACCACAATGCCTATGGGCAAGCGTCCACCCGGCTCCACTGTATCAATGTCCGGGCCAATGAGCTCAACTTTACTGTCTTCAATTTGGTTTTCATCCACCATACGCACCCATTCAAAGCCTGGGGTTTTGGTGCCTCCGAATTCCACCCGCATATCTTTTTTGCGAATGGATTCCCCTTCAAAAGCAGGACCTACGGTGATAGGAACATCAATATCTATAGTGGTGATTTTTATGCCCCGTACTTCCAAACAAGTTTGGACGATTTTATCATAATCAGGCTGGGATACAAACCAGTCTTTGATTTGTTTGTCTTCAGGCAATTCTTGATCTGTAATCACTGGAAAACCTACATTGATGGCGCCCATACAAGCAGCATCTTTGACCATATCATGCTCGCCCAGATATAGAATAAAGGCTAAAACCCGCCGGTATTGATAATCTCGCTGGGCATCCCGTTCTCCTGCTGGTACGCCTCCAAACATCATGCCAGCCCGTAGGGCAAAGTTAGCTGCATGCACTATTTGAGTGAAATTTCCTAAGGGGAAGGCAATATAATCAACCCCTAATTTTACGTTCTCTTCCATCAATTGTTCTATAATTTCATCACACAAAAACAGCATGAGTCCTTTTGCCATCAAGCTATCTACCAATTTTTTAGCTGCTTTGCTATCTTTGGCTCGGCCTACAATGACAGCTTCTCCAGGAATTGTCCAATCCACTAATTTTGTTCCATAAGCCCGTACCACCGGATCGCCAATAAATCCGGTCCAAGGGGGATAAAATAACGGATTTTCAGGGGTATGCTTTAAATAGCGAATGGCCTCAATGATTTCAGCTGCATACCAAGTGGCTTCACCTGCTAATCTGGCATTGGTGAAATCTCTATAATTTTCTTTAAAGGAAGCCCGCATGCGGTTTAAGATGGGCACCAAATCCCCTAAGGTTTTCACTTCTTCCCCACTCAAACAGCGGATCACAGGCAATCCATAGGCTGTATCAGGATAAGCTACCGGTTGATCCTCACCGTAGTCTTGGATGGCTTGATTTAACAATATTTCAGCATAACTACAAGCAGTAATGGCCCCATTAAAGGCTGATTTAAACAGCGCTTTTGGTTCTTTTCCGTCTTCTATTGTGCCATCGTATACTGCATCAAAATTGATCTGGTCAGACACGTGGTTCTCCTCCTTCCAAACAAGTGATTAATAGTTCCGACACAGTGGAGTTTCAAAATCTTGGGCAGCTTTTAAGTGTACACCAAGTTTCCATCTGCGATATTCCAAAGCGTTTAAAATCTTTTTCGCGGCTTCAGCCGGATCAACTTCAAACATAAAATAACCGCCATATACGTCACCTGCAATTTGCGTTACGATGGAATAGATTAAATCACTGCCTTCCAAAGGAGCCATGGAACCAACGTGTACAGGAAGACCCAAGGCCACACAAAGGGAACCAATGGCAACGGATTTACCGCTCATAGCTTCCGGTGCAGAGGCAACGCAAGGTACTTTTGGTGAATCCACACCTAATTCATTGCAGATATCCATCAATAAATCCATACAACGGGTATTATCTACACAGGAGCCCATATGAAATACTGGCGGCAATGGAGTACGTAAATCAGCTTTTTCACTGATTCTTGCTAAGAATTTCTTTAATCCAGGGCCAGCATATTTTTCCACTGCTTCAGGAGAAAGGTAACCCATTCTAGCAGCAGCTTGCATGGAACAACCTGTACCAATGACAAAAACATCATTTTTTAGCATTTCTTCCATAATAAGCAAATGGCCTTCATCTTGGGGACGTTTTAAGTTGTTGCAGCCAGCCATGACTACAACCCCTTTTATTTCTCCTGCTAAAATGGCATCTGTTAAGGTTTTAACCGGGTTATCCGGATTTACGGAAGAGAAGACATCATACAAAGCTTCCTTGCTCCAACCTGCCACCACTTTGTTGACTACATTGGGAATATGCACTTTCTCTGGATCCCTTTGTTGAAAGGCATCAATGGCCAATTGCATCACTGTTTTGGCATTTTCCAATGCTTTTGTAGTTTGATAATCAATATGATAAGAACCAGGAATCTTGGCAATGGGTGATGTGGTTACAATTCTAGTGTGGAAACATTCAGCCGCTGTTCTAATAGACGGCATGATGCATTGTACATCCACAATCATAGCATCAATGGCTCCTGTAGCAATGGCATATTCCTGAGAAGCAAAGGATGTTACCAAGGGCACACCGTGACGCATTAACACCTCATTACCAGTACAACAAATCCCCATCAGTTTGATGCCTTTGGCTCCTGCAGCTTTAGCCTTTTCCTCCATTTCTCTGGCAGCACGGACAATTAATTCTGATAAAATAGGATTGTGCCCATGCAATACCACGTTCACACACTCAGGATCAATAATACCCAAATTGGCTTCACTCAACACGGGTTTTGGAGTACCAAACAAAATATCGGATAAATCCGTACCAATATGCATGCCCACGTAGTCTCCTAAAGAAACCCGCAAAGCTGAAAAAATGAGATTCACAGGATCATTATCCATCCCAATATGGGCTTGGGTACATAATTCGGAAATTACATTATAAATGCCACTAGGCATAATGCCATGGCTGTGGAATTTATCTACCCGATCTTGAATCATTCCTGTACGAACCCATCTTGATTCACCGAATCCTTTTAACCGGCTATATTCTTCCAAGGCAGCTTTGGCTAAATCATGGGCAATTTCCATATCACTTCGTCCTTCTGTTTCAAGCCCAATGCGTTTGGCCACAGCATGTAACTTTTGCGGATCTTGGATAGAATAATCCGGAGCTTTTCCTTCTGATGCTTCCAATAAGGTGTGGGCAATGTGGCTGGCATGCTCACTATGGGATGCCGTCCCAGTAATGATCAAAAGACCTGTATTGCGAGCGGCAATGGTCCAATGGGAAGCACCGCAAATTCCTTTGCTGGCAGGGCCTTCATCCGCCTTTATCCGACAAGGGCCCATCATGCAAAACCGGCAACAAATCCCTTTATAACCAAATTGACATTGCGGCTGCTGTGCAACTGCACGATCAAAAGCCGTGATCATACCACGCTCTTTGGCAATATCAACCATTTCTAATACAGCAGAATCTACTGTCCGCATAACAGATTTAGGATCAACGATTCTTGGTGCTGTTGAAGGCCGACTAGTATGATTGGGATCATGAAATCTCGGCATTTTTTACTACCTCCTTCAATCCTCACTTTATTTCAATACAATCATATTGATTGACTATTTTATTGACATATTTTTATAAATTCAACATAATTTGAGCAATATATTCCTATTTCTTTAAATACCACCTGTATCAGTCAAAATCCTTTTTTGTATTTCTTTTAAATCATACAATAAATCTTTTTCCAAAACATTGACTTTATCATCCATTCCACTTTCCCAAATGGAATTATTGAATTTTAAGAAACCAATGATTTCTTGAGACTTAAAGGCATTGGCAATAAATTGTTTCTCTTTTTCTGTGCGGATTTTATTGCCAATGATTTTTATATTTTGTATCCCCAGGTCTCCAGCCATTTTTTTTACATTACGGGCAGTATTGACACTATTGATGCTGGGTTCAACCACAACCAACATTATATCTACCCCTTTGGCTGTTCCCCTGGATAGATGTTCTATCCCAGCTCCCATGTCCATGATAACCACTTCATTTTTGTCCAACAATAAATTGGATAATAAGGCACCTAAAAAAGTGTTTTCCCGACAATAGCACTCTGAACCACCTTTTTTGACATTCCCCATTCTCATGAGTTTTATGTTGCCTAAAGTATAGCAGTAATCATCCACAATGCTGTCATCCAGTTTTGGATTTAAAACATACAGGGCTCCTTCTCCACTTACAGAACGTATTTTATCCCGCATTTCAACCACAGGTTTGATTTGTTCTGCCTTTTCTGCAGGTATCCCAACCACTGTTGCTAAACATGCATCGGGATCTCCGTCAATGGCATAAACAGTTTGGTGGGTTTGGGCAAATAAATGGACCAATGCAGCTGCAATGGTCGTTGTCCCCACACCGCCTTTCCCTGAGATAGCCAATTTCATGTGTATCCCTCCATGTTGTTTACTCTATTATTAATTCTTTACCAAATAAGCGGGATTCTTGCTTTACAATAAATCTAAATAATTTTACCTGGAATCATTATAAAGCTTCTGAAGCAGTATTTCAAATTCCTTTAATTGTTATATACCACAATCCTTGAATATATAAACAACTGAAGGGGTAATGATAGCGTGAAAAATCTTTGTTATTCTATAAATTTTACTTAATTTTCATCACATCTCCAAATAAAAGTTTCTTTTTTACCTCAGTTATAGCTTTTTTGGAATAAAAGTAACACGAATATAGCAAAAAAGAAAAATTTTGCTTGTTGCTAGACTGGCTTGATTTTGATAGTTTGATTAATCTAAAAACAAATATTTCTTTTTTAAAATTTTAAGTTGCACAAACAATCCTATTATGCATAAAAGCAATATAATCATCATGCTGGTTTTCAAAAAACTCATTTTTAAATGCAACTTATCAATTTGTAAATCTTTTTCCTTTACATTGCGTTCAAGGCCAAATTGTTTTTGTGTTAAATCAGCTTTTTCTTCTTGTACCACCAAGCGTTTTTGTTCCAAACTGCTAGCTTCATCAAGGGCGTTGGTGTAAGCCATACCTAGATCATTTACCCGTTGTTGTAACATGTACATAAGGGAACGATCGTTTTTTGGGGTAAGGAGATCCCAGAGCACCATGCCATGGATCCCTGTTAACTGAATACCTTGTAAGTAAGTCAAAGTTGCAGCAATATCAGTGTGACAGACCACAGGAACTGTGGAGCCATAAGCAAAATCTATACCTTTGACAATAAAAGGAGGTTGTCCTGTGATACCACATATGGCGATAAGCGTTTCCTCATATAGATTATTTTGATATAAATACTGGATGAGTTTGCCCACTTGTGTATCTGTTTTTTTCAAGGCATCCCAATATTCTTTGCTATCATGGCCATATTTCTCCTCTGCTTGCTGAGGGCCGGGAAAAATTGTAACCGCTAAAAAAGGCAAATTTTTATCCATCTGGGTTAATAAAATGTTTGTAATTTTTTCATCATCGGATTCATCGTTAGCATACCAAGTTTCTCCTTCTCCCAAACCTGCCAAGTCTCCACTACCATCTACCAATAAGACAGAATGCCCATTTTTTTGAAAAACATTTAATATTGTGTCCACTTTCGGGCTATCTCCTTTGTGTAAATATCCATGTTGCATAGGAGATGCCCCACTGAGTATGGAATAGATTCGGGCTTGTCTTGTGTCTGGAGGTAAGCCATGCATTGTATTGACTTTGACCCCAGCTTGGGCTAAATCATTGAGATAAGGTAACTGTGCTTTTTGTAAAGCATCGTTTTGTAGCCCGTCTATGAGAATCAGTACAATACATTTGGTTACCAAGGGTTTTTGGGGCACTTGGGTTGGCTCTGATTGTTCAGCTTTTTCGGGTTGTGCTATTGCTTGTAAAGGAAATAAGAAGAGCAAAACAACAAAAAGACCCAGACCATATACCCATATCCATTTGTGGGGCCATTGCATAGGCAGCATATTTGGCAATTTTAGTCCCTCCCCATGTTTTCTCTATCATAATACTGTTATGGGAAAAAATATTTTTTATACCTTTTTATCAATATTTTACCTGTTTATGATACCCAAAAATCTTGATGCAAATTGAATATATAGATTAATTTAGGAAATAGTTATTGTTAGGTTAGATTTTGTATATAAAATGGAGAAAAATTATTTTTAGAAGAAAATATGGCAATTATCTCTTGACGAAGAATGCTTTATTGTTTATAATAATAAACGCATCTTGTCGGGATGTGGCGCAGTTTGGCTAGCGCGCCTGCCTTGGGAGCAGGAGGCCGGGGGTTCGAATCCCTCCATCCCGACCATTAAAAAACAGCTGGAGGGATTCCCGAGCGGCCAAAGGGAGCAGACTGTAAATCTGCCGGTGACACCTTCGCAGGTTCGAATCCTGCTCCCTCCACCATATTGGGGCGTCGCCAAGTGGTAAGGCACCGGTCTTTGGATCCGGCATTCGTTGGTTCGAATCCAGCCGCCCCAGCCAGATGAAATGAAAAATTGATAATCAAAAGGGAAAGATTGTAATGAACAATCTTTCCCTTTTTTTATTTCATTGTTTTTCAGACCAATGGATAATTTAGGTGGATGCTTTTTTAAATTTTAAATGTGGTGAACAATTTTATCATTTCGACCAGAGGAATGATCAAGAAAGATAGGCCAAAAACAATTAACCATTGCCCCAGATTTAAGGCTGTTAAATGAAAAATATGATTGATTCCTGGCAACATGGTAATTCCTACTGTTAATAAGATGGATACACCTATGGCAGCAAGGGCGTAGTGGTTGGAAAACCATCCAATATGAAAAATGCTTTTTCTAGAACGTACATTCAATGTATGGAACATTTGGGCTATGGTCAATGTGCAAAAAGCCATGGTGATGGCCACCTCATTGGATGTTTTATGGCCCAAATACCAGGCAATTAAAGCTATGGCAGCGATAAAAACACCTTGGTAAAGAACCTGGATTCCCAATCCATGGGAAAATATACCTTCCTTTTCTTGACGTGGCCTTTGTTCCATGACCCCATCTTCCTTGGGTTCTATTCCTAAGGCAAGGGCTGGAAAAGTATCGGATACCAAATTAATCCATAAGATATGAATGGTATGAAGAAATGGAATGTTAATTAAAATGGATACTAGTACTGCCAATACTTCAGCCATATTAGAAGATAACAAAAATTGCACGCATTTTCTAGTATTGGCGTATATTTTTCGTCCTTCTTCCACTGCAAGGACGATGGTAGCAAAATTATCATCTGTAAGTATCATATCAGCCACATTTTTTGTGACATCTGTTCCTGTGATCCCCATACCAATGCCAATATCAGCTGCTTTTAATGCTGGAGCATCGTTAACACCATCCCCTGTCATGGCAGATACTTTTCCTTTTTTTTGCCAAGCTTTCACAATTCGTACTTTATGTTCAGGAGAAACCCTGGCGTATACTGAATACTGTTCTACCTGTGGTTCAAACTCTTTTTCCGATATGTTATCCAATTCCACACCAGTAATAGCCAACTGTTGTTTTTCTAAAATTCCTAGTTCCTTTGCAATGGCAACAGCAGTATCCACATGATCTCCAGTGATCATAATGGGTCTAATGCCAGCTTTGCGACAGATTTTTACCGCTTTTTCTACCTCCGGCCTGGCTGGGTCTATCATGCCCACTAATCCTAAAAAAATCATATCATTCTCTGCTTGGTTCATGTCTTTTGGTATTGTTTCATAAAAGGACATGGCAATGCCAAGGACCCGTAAGGCAGATTGGGCCATCGAATGATTGGCTTTTTTTATATCCTCAATATGGACGGCCTCTATAGGAAGAACTTGTCCCTGTAATAATATACGATTACACCGGGATATCAATACATCCGGGGCCCCTTTTGTATATTGCACTATCTTACCTTCAATTTGGTGAAAAGTGCTCATACGTTTTCGTTCAGAATCAAAAGGAAATTCATGGATCCGGGGATGCATTGCCAGTTTTTCTGCTAATGAAAAGCCCTGGGCATGGGCATAGGCCAAAAGGGATGTTTCTGTGGGATCTCCTAAAAATATTAAATTTTCATCTTTGTCAACAGATTGTCGGGCATCGTTACAGAAAGCCATGGCCTCTAAAAAGGGATTTTCAGGGGCTGGACCCATTGTTTTTGTCTCCTGCAAAGTATTTTCTGTATACACTTGCATGACAGTCATTTTATTTTGGGTAAGAGTTCCTGTTTTGTCTGAGCATATCACAGAGGCGCTGCCTAAGGTCTCCACTGCTGATAATTTACGAATAATAGCATTTTTTGCGGCCATGCGCTGTACTCCTAAAGCCATCACAATGGTAACAATAGCGGGTAAGCCTTCAGGAATCGCGGCAACCGCTAAGCTAACGGCCATTAAAAAAGTAGATAAAACATGATTCCAGCCATTTTGTACAATAGATAAAATGAAAATAATGACACAAACTAGCAAAACAATTACACTAAGCACTTTGGACAATCCGGCCAGCTGTTTTTGCATGGGTGTGGGCTGTTCTTTTTCTTTGGCAATATTGTGAGCTATTTTTCCTATCTCTGTATGCATTCCTGTGGCATTGACTAGACCTATTCCCCGCCCATAGGCCACAGATGTTCCTGCATAGACCATATTGGTACGATCGCCAAGCACAAGGTTTTCAGCTAAAATAGGTTCTGCATTTTTTTCTACAGGAACAGATTCTCCTGTAAGAGCAGCTTCTTCTACCTTTAGAGAAGCCCCTTCAATGAGGCGCATATCAGCAGGAACGAAATCACCAGCTTCCAATTCCACAATATCTCCAGGTACAATATCTTCAGTGGAAATGATTTGCCTTTGGCCATTACGGCGTACCTTTGCTTGGGGGGATGACATGGATTGAAGGGCTTCTAACGCTTGTTCTGCTTTTCCCTCTTGTACCACCCCCATAATACCATTGATAAGGACCACAGCAAGAATAATGCCCATATCTGCCCATTCTCCAAATGCTCCGGAAATGGCACCAGCAAATACCAAAACAATGATCATGGGATTTTTCATTTGCTCTCCAAAGCGTTGCCACACATTTGGTTTCTTTTGTTTATCCAGGGCATTGGTTCCGTATTGATCAAAGCGAACTTGTGCTTCTTTGGATGAAAGACCTTGGATAGAGGAATCCATTTCATGCAATGATTCTTCTATTGTTTTTTGATGAAAATTTTCATTCATATTCTCCCTCCCCACTGTTATTATTTTTCGTTATGGCAGTATTATACAATATGATAAATATAAATGGCACGAGCATAAAGTTTTTTGGTACTTTGCTTATAATTTTACAAATTTTAAAACAGGACTTGCACTTTTCATCCTCCTTTCCCATACATTATATGACCACCTATTTTTTCAAAGGAGGTGTGGCTTTAAGTGCCAGGGTTTTTATCCTTAGCTGCCATATCGTTGGTTAATGGTTTCGTTTTATTGGTTTCCTATTTTGTGAATCATAGTTTTCCAAAGCCTTTATCAGAACAAGAAGAACGAAATTATATCAAGAAAATGGCCCAAGGAGACGAAATGGCCAAACAAATTTTAATTGAAAGAAATCTTCGCTTGGTGGCACATATTATCAAAAAATTTGAGAGATCAGGCGAAGACTTCGATGATTTGGTGTCCATTGGAACTGTGGGATTAATCAAAGCCATTAATTCGTATAATCCAGAAAAAGCTACCCGTCTTGCTACCTATGCCTCCCGTTGTATTGAAAATGAAATATTGATGCATTTCCGATCTAGGAAAAAAATGAATGCAGAATGTTCCCTGCATGAACCCTTGGGCACAGATCAAGATGGCAATGAAATTACTTTAATGGATTTATTGGGCACTGAGGAAAGTGAAGTGATGGATACAGTATTTTCCCGAATGGATCAGGAAAACCTAAAGCAAAAACTCAAACAATTATCTTTACAATAAAAAGAAGTTTTAATTATGAGATTTGGGTTGTATAAAGGTATGGAATTTACGCAGAAAGAAATTGCTAAAAAAATGGGGATTTCTAGGTCTTATGTGTCACGCATTGAAAAGAGAGCCATTGGGCGTTTGAGTGAACAATTTGCTATGGAATCGCAAGATTATTCTAAAAACCATCAAACAGGTCATTTACTGGAATAAGGCAATATATTTTATTGATTACAAGTATAAATAAAATGATGTCTTTAGAAATAAACCCAAATGATAAAAATGATATTTAAAACTGATTTGAGCCTATTTTATTGCCAATGGTTGTTGTGTGAAAAGGTTTCTAATTATGTATATTCCAATATTGTTTAGAAGTTCTATCCCTCTTATACTGGAAAAGGAGCATAGAGTATCAATATCACTTTGTTATTGATGGAAAATAAAATAAGACAATGTTCTTTTTGGTTTGGCAGGGTGAATGCAGGTTTCATTTGTTTACATAGTAAAAAATAGTAAGAATATGAATGAGCAAAGCATTAGCCATTGGTCCTATAACGAAGATTTTATTTACAAGATTATCCCAACCCCTAAATGTTTATTTTTCCTCTCTTTCTTGCTGAAATATAATTGACAAAATCACTGACCACTGCTAAACTAACGTAGTATAAAAATGATTTAAATGCCATATACACTCTTATCCGGAGCGGTGGAGGGACTGGCCCAATGAAACCCGGCAACCAGCTTTTGTTATCCAAAAAGCATGGTGCTAATTCCTGCAGAAGTTTTACTTCTGATAGATGAGAGGCTACGTAATTTCGTCATATACGAAGGCCTCTTCTGTTAAGAAGAGGCCTTTCCCATCCCATTGTTTTGTTGAATCTTTTGAAAGAAAAATGTTATACCATAGGCAAGCTAATTACATTGTATGGAGGGAGACTTGGAATTGGAAAAGACATATGCAGAAATTAATGCGAAAATTAAAGCAGGAAAGGCTGTGGTAATGACTGCGGAAGAATTAATCGCAGTGGTAGAGGAAAAAGGCCTTTCCCAAGCAGCAAAGGAAGTGGATGTAGTTACCACGGGTACCTTTGCGCCCATGTGTTCCTCTGGTGCGTTTCTCAATTTTGGACATGCTAATCCTAAAATCAAAATGCAAAAGGTTTGGTTGAATCATGTGGCTGCTTATGCTGGAATTGCTGCAGTGGACGCTTATATTGGCGCCACTGAATTACCAGAAGAAGATCCTTTAAATAAGAAATTTCCTGGAGAATTCCGATATGGTGGAGGCCATGTGATTGAAGATTTGGTGGCAGGGAGAGAAATTAAACTAAAAGCCACAAGTTATGGAACAAACTGCTATCCAAGGCGTGAATTAGAAACCACAATTACCATAAATGATTTGAATGAAGCCATTTTATTTAACCCCAGAAATTGTTATCAGAATTATAATTGTGCAGTAAACGCTAGCAATGAAACCATTTATACTTATATGGGAATGCTGAAACCCAATCTAGCCAATGCCCATTATTCCACTGCTGGACAGTTAAGTCCATTATTAAAGGATCCCTATTTTGCTACCATTGGAATGGGAAGTAGAATATTTTTAGGTGGTGGCATCGGTTATGTTGCATGGCATGGAACCCAGCACTTTCCTGCCATTCAAACAGATGACCAAGGAAATCATTTAGGTCCATCGGGTGGTACTTTGGCTGTGATTGGAGATTTGAAGCAAATGTCTTCCAAATGGCTTGTTGGTACCAGCTATTTGGGATATGGTGCTACATTGTCTGTGGGCATTGGTATTCCCATTCCAATTTTAAATGAAGAAATTGCTTTATATGCTGCTGCCAAAGATGAAGATTTATATACGCAAATTATTGATTATAGCGAAGCCTATCCCAATCATCATCCAGGTCACTTGGGTATGGTTAGTTATGCCCAATTAAAGTCTGGAAAAATTACGATCAATGGCAAGGAAGTGCCAACAGCTCCTTTATCCAGTTATACCAAAGCCAAGGAAGTGGCTTCAATCCTGAAGAATTGGATTGAAGCTGGACAATTTTTACTCACAGAGCCAGTACAGAAATTACCCTCTCCTGCGGATAACCTCAAATCAAAAACCTTGAAAATACGGTAGTCGTAATAAAAGGAGGAAAAATCATTGTCACCAAAAAAAATTGTATTGAGATTTGGACCAGACATCTCGGATCGCCCTATTATATATCGTTTGGTCAAAGATTATGACCTGATGGTGAACATTGTCAAGGCCAATGTGAATCCACAAAAAGAAGGTTTGATGGTGCTTGAGCTTACTGGCGAACAATATGATGATGGTATGGAATATTTACGGAATACCGGGGTTTCCGTGCAGGCTATGACCCAAGAAATTACAAGGAATGATGAAAAATGCAATATGTGTGGTGCTTGTACAGCAATTTGTCCCACAGGGGCTTTGTATATTAACAGACCTTCCATGGAAGTTCATTTTAATATGGACAATTGTGTGGTTTGTCAGTTGTGTGTGAAAGTTTGTCCCCTAAAAGCAATGGAGCTTCGGTTATAATTGGAAATCGAAAGAACTTACCGCGCATTGCATCGGCAAAAGGATCTGGTTCATTTTCAAGTTAGCCTGAGGGAAACTGATTTAGATATTGGGATACGTGCCTCAAGATACACGCCAACAACAAAAACATGGTGCAACACACTGCTCTACAATTGTCGCGGGGTTTTGGAAGAATATATCCAAAGGGATCCGGGGTTTGCTAAATCTCTTATCCCTTATACCCCTTTTCCTGATGCGCCAAAGATTATCCAAGTGATGGCAAAGGCAGGAGAACTGGCAGGGGTTGGCCCTATGGCAGCAGTAGCCGGAGCCATTGCCAGTGAAATGGGCCTGGCGCTATTAAAACATTCTCGGGATGTAATTGTTGAAAATGGCGGGGATATTTTTATAAGAAGCAATGTCATACGCCGTATTGGGATATTTGCAGGAAAATCACTTCTTTCCCATCGTTTGGCTTTGGAGATAGCCCCAGAGCAAACCCCCCTGGGGATTTGCACCTCTTCCGGTACTGTGGGACATTCCCTTAGTTATGGTTGTGCAGATGCAGTGGTTGTTCTCTCTACCAATACTGCTTTGGCTGATGCTGTGGCAACGGCCACAGGAAACCAAATAAAAGATAGCACGGATTTGGAAACAGCGGTTCATTTTGCCACAGCAATACCAGGTGTATTGGGTGCTTTGGTTATTTTAGGTGATAAGTTAGCGGTAAAAGGGCAAATTAAACTTGCGCCTATGAGCACTTAGGAAATGGATATTCGGATTATATTTGGTTAAATAAAAAGCTGTTCTTCGCAAGATAACCTTGCTATGGACAGCTTTTTATTTGCATTTTAGTTTTTATCATATTTTTAGTTTACTTTTTTATCATAACCAACCCACTCTTGTTCCCTTAGCTTAAATTTCATAATTTTCCCTGTGGATGTTTTTGGCAAATCTCCGAATTCAATGACTTTAGGTACTTTAAATCTGGCTATGCGAGCCCGACAAAATTGAATAATATCTTCTTTTGTAGGATTGGCATTGGGTTTGGGAACGATAAATGCTTTTGGTACTTCTCCCCACTTTGTATCAGGAATAGCAACAACAGCAACTTCCTGTACATCTGGGTGTTGGTATAAAAGATTTTCAATTTCTACAGTGGAAATATTCTCTCCCCCACTGATGATAATATCCTTCATCCTATCTTTGATTTCAATATAACCATTGGGATGTCTTACTGCTAAGTCTCCAGTATGAAACCAACCCCCTCGAAAGGCCTCTGCCGTGGATTCAGGCTGTTTATAATATCCTTTCATCACATTGTTACCCCGCATGACAATTTCTCCCAAGGTGTTTCCATCCCAAGGTACTGACTCCATGTCGGGATTCCCAGGATAAACGACATCTACAAATTCAGCTGTAACATAAGGAACTCCCTGGCATGCTTTGAGCTTAACTTTTTCGTCTGTTTCCAAGGCATTCCATTCATTTTGCCATTGACAAATGCAGTGAGGTCCATATACTTCCGTCAACCCATATACTTGAGTTACTATAACGCCAATGGCCTCCATATTTTTTATTACTGTGGGAGAAGGGGGAGCTCCGGCTGTGATGACAGTTAGAGGTACATTCATGGTGCACTCTTTGGCTTTTTCATAGCTGGACATGGAAATCAAAACCGTGGGGGCAGCACAAATATGACTGACTGTTTCCAATTCGATTAAACGATAAATTTCTTCAGGAACCACTTTTCGTAGGCAAATATGGGTTGCTCCCACAGCTGTGACTGCCCAGGTAAAACACCAACCATTGCAATGGAACATAGGGAGAGCCCAAAGGTAAACTGATTCTGCATTCATTTGATGATGTAACGCCTCGCCCATGGCATTTAGATAGGCTCCCCGATGGCTATACATAACCCCTTTGGGTTGACCTGTGGTTCCACTGGTGTAGTTAATAGCAATGGTTTCAAGTTCATCTTCCAGCATGGCCGGATAAGGCTCAGGCGTACCGGTTTGTAAAAATTCCTCATATGTAAGCCCTGGAAAAACTTTTTCTTCAGTGTTATCACAAATATTTACAATGGTTTGGACATTTGGTAAGGCATCCTTTTGGATGACTTGAGCAAATTCCATATCTACAAATACTGCTTTGGCATCAGAATGATTGATAATATAGGTTACTTCATTGGGTGACAGTCTGATATTCACAGACACCAAGGCTGCCCCCACCATGGGTACTCCATAATGTGCTTCTAACATGGGCGGTGTATTGGGACAAATAAAAGCTACTTTATCTCCTTTTTGGATGCCGATTTTGCTTAATGCACTGGCTAGTCTGTTTACTCGTTGATAAAATTCTTGATACGTATAACGTTTATCTTCATATACCACGGCAGTTTTATTCTTAAACACCACAGCATTGCGTTTTAAAAAATCAATGGGTGTTAATGGTTCGTAATTTTCCCTGGTGGGCATTATTTATCACTCCTAATTTTCTGACATTTCTTAATATTCATATTATAAATTTATTCTATTCTACATGTATTATGGTATTCCTCCTGATTTTAAAAAGAATATTGTATTATTTGATAAAGGGAAGATAAAATGAGGTTGGTGGTAATCTAAAAAAACAATGCTGTATATTTTACAACAATAATCGTTTATCAACAATTGTTGATAAACGATTGGCCTTAAAAATTGTAATGTTTTTAGGGAGGTATTTTGTTTATGGTAACCTAAAAATAAAAAATCTTTTTATAATACCTTAGCAGTGCCTTTATAAACCAAACCACGTTGGCCATCCACAGTCACCATTTCTCCATCTTGTAGTAACGATGTAGCAGACTCAATCCCTACCACTGTGGGAATACCGAGTTCTAAGCCTACAATTGCCCCATGGGAAGTTAGACCTCCTACTTCTGTAATTAATCCTCCTGCTTGTTCTAGGATTGGAACAAAGTCCTTATCTATAGATCGGGTTACCAGGATATCACCTTTTTTTATTTTTTCTGCTGCCTCTTGGGCAGAAAGACAAATACGCATAACCCCGCTGGATGATTTTGGCGTGATACCAATGCCTTTGGCTAAGATATCACCCACAATATGAACTTTTATTAGATTGGTGGTACCATGTACACCGGCTGGAACGCCTGCGGTAACCACAACCAAGTCTCCTGGGGCAATCATTTTTTCCCGTAGAGAAACATCAATTGCTGATGAGATCATAGAGTCTGTATCTTTGCTTGGTTTTGTCTGCAGGGGATATACACCCCATACGAGAGCCATTTTTCGTATAACTTTCACGCTGGGGGTTACTGCAACAATGGGGAATAAAGGACGATATTTGCTTACCATTCTGGCTGTATGGCCTGTTTCTGTGGATGTAATAATGGAAGAAGCTCCTAGGTCATGGGCAATGGTACAAGTGGCATGGCTAATGGCATCTGTTACTGTATGGGCCATGGGATTCCTTTGGGCTACGAAAAATTTGTTTTTATCCAAAGCAGATTCAGCTTTTTCGGCAATTCGGGACATGGTCATAACGGATTCCAAGGGATATTTTCCTGCAGCTGTTTCCCCTGACAGCATGATAGCATCCGTTTGATCAAAGATAGCATTGGCCACATCACTGGCCTCTGCCCGGGTTGGTCTTGGATTATGAATCATGGATTCTAACATCTGTGTGGCTGTGATTACTGGTTTTCCAGCCAGATTGCATTTTTTAATGATCATTTTTTGCATCAAAGGGATATCCTCCACTGGAATTTCCACCCCTAAATCCCCCCGAGCTACCATGATGCCATCTGAAACCTTAATAATATCATCAATATTATTAAGTGCTTCCTGATTTTCAATTTTAGCGATAATATCCATCTGGCCTTTGGCACTTTCCACGGTTTTTCTAATTTCCAATATATCAGCAGCTTTGCGTACAAAGGAGGCAGCAATGAAATCCAATTCTTGTTCTACGCCAAAGATAATATCCTCTTTATCTTGGTCAGTGACTGCTGGTAAGTGAACAGTAACCCCTGGAAGGTTGATACCTTTTTGTGATGTAATTTCGCCTCCGTTTTCTACCACGCATTCCACGGAATCATCATTTGTTTTCAATACCCTTAAAGCAATCAATCCATCAGAAATTAAAATTCGGTTTCCAGGCACCACATCTTGGGGCAAACCTTGGTAGGTAACTGGCAAGGTATCTGCAGTTCCTTTTAGCTCTTGGGTGGTTAAAAGGACTTTTTGTCCTGCTTTTAAAACAATGGATTTTTCTTTTAAATAACCCAAACGAATTTCTGGACCTTTGGTATCCAACATAATGGCCACATGTTTTCCTGTTTCCAAGGAAGCTTTGCGTATAGCTGCTATATATTGGGCATGTTGTTCATGGGTTCCATGGGAAAAATTCAATCGGGCTACATTTAGGCCGGCTTCTATCATATTCATAAGCACTGGTATATGTCCGCTGGCAGGTCCAATGGTACATACAATCTTTGTTCGCCTCATGTTTAATCCTCTCTTTACAGCTATTTTTAATTCACATATAGTTTACAAATTTAATCTATAAAAAGATACAATGCTTTAGGATATTGCGTGCACTAGCTAGCTTTTATTAATAAATATTATATGGATAAAGTATCGGTCAATTCATATAGTTCCATTGGTATCGTTTTTTTGTGCTGCAATACTTCTTTTAATCCAGTTGAGATGATATTGCCGGAAACCATGCCAACCATGGCTAAATTTTCCCCATGCATTAACAATTCCACTGCTTTTGCTCCCAAGCGGCTGGCTAATATTCTGTCAAATGCTGTGGGGGTACCTCCTCTTTGAATATGCCCTAAAATAGTCACCTTGGTATCAAAACCTGATTTTTCTTTGATTTGATTGCCTATTTGTAAACCTGATGCAGCTCCCTCCGCTACAATGATGATACTATGAAGTTTTCCTCTTTTTTGTCCTCGTTTTAATCTCTCACATACATCGTCAATGGTTAAAGGAATTTCCGGAACCAAAATGGTTTCTGCCCCAGAAGCAAGACCAGCATAAAGGGCTATGCAACCAGATTCCCGACCCATGACTTCAATGATAAAGGTACGTTCATGGGATGTCGCTGTATCCCTTATTTTATTAATAGCATCAACAACAGTATTGACTGCTGTATCAAAGCCAATAGAGTAATCTGTTCCCGAGATATCATTGTCAATGGTGCCTGGCACTCCTATAATAGGTAAATCAAATTCCTGATGAAAAATTTCCGCTCCCCGGAAGGAACCATCGCCTCCAATCACCACAAGTCCTTGTAAATTAAACCGTTTCACATTTTCATAGGCCTTTTTTCTACCTGCTGGTGTGGTAAAAGCTTCCGAACGAGCAGTTCTAAGAATGGTTCCTCCACGATGGATGATGTCAGCCACAGAGCCAAGATCCATGGGAAATAAATCTGCTTCAATAAAACCTGTGTACCCTCTCCGAATCCCCAATACTTCAATGCCATGATAAATGGCTTTGCGTACAATGGCCCGAATGGCTGCATTCATTCCGGAAGAATCGCCACCACTGGTTAAAACGCCTATTCGCTGCAATACAATTGCCTCCTTTATGATTTAAGCAATATGAGTAAGGATTAAATTAATCTAAAACATTAATCTCACCAGACAAAAAGAACCAGGCGCTAAAAAGCAAAGGATTTTTTGGTTATTGATAAGTATATCCAGAGCATATGCTCTGGATACTGAAAACTAATCCGCATTGGACATTCTGCCATGTTTGGTGAGTATTTCCGCTTGTCCGCGAATTTTCATTGCACCAGTATATTCTGTGAATTGGGCGATCATAATTTCTCCCTTGTCTAATTTTTCGGTATGATGAAATTTTGTATCTTTGCCTCTGGTCAGTCCAATAATTGTAACACCATTTTCCAAAGCTTTGATTACAATATATTCACCAATCACTTCCGGTTTATCATCCATCTTATTCCACCTCTTCGTCTGGTCTATGTTTTTGTACAAATGGTTATGCCTCTTTTACCCTGACATTGGTGGCACCTATAAGGCTTCGCAATTCGGAAGTGACAGGACTGGATAATTCAACCCAATGCTCTTGGGAAGTGCGAAGCAATTTTTTATCTTTTTGGTTATACAAAAGAACTGGGGAAGAACCTGGATAGGATTTTAACAATGTTTTTACTTTGGACAACATATCTCGGTCTATTGTATCTGTTCTAATATAGAGTTCTCCCTCCAGCTTCTTTCCCAATGTTTCAATTTCATCAGCCAATACTTTTGGTGTTTCACCGCTAGGATTTAATTTTCCCCGCACAACCAGAGGTACATCAGTTACAATCATTTTTTGCCATTGTTGATAAGGCCTTGGAAAAAATACGATTTCTATACTCCCTGTTAAATCTTCTAAAGTTGCGAAGGCCATGGGATCGCCTTTGCGAGTTGATATGCGCTTAATGGTTTGAAACATGCCTCCTAGGGTAACTGTGCATTCTTCCTGTATTTCCTTTACTTCAACCACAGTATAGCAATTTAATTCAGCCAATGAACGACGGTAATCAGCCAAGGGATGCCCAGTAATGTATAGGCCTAGGGCTTCTTTTTCCATGGCCAGTAATTCTGAACGAGGATATTCTGGAACATCGGGAATTGTTAATGAAAGAGTTTCTTTTGTCTCCTCTCCCCAATAATCCATTAAAGAGAGCTGACCTTTTTGTTTTTCCTTCTGACTTTGTTGGGCTAAAGTTAAGCCTGCCTCAAGGGAAACCATTAATTGCGCCCTTGTATAATGCAAAGAATCAAAAGAGCCTGCTTTGATTAAACTTTCCAAAACCCTTCTATTGACTACTTTTGTATCCAAACGGTCGCAGAAATCAGCGAAGTTTCGATATGCTTCTCCTTGTTTTCTAGACTCAATCATTGCTTCCACGGCACTCAGTCCTACATTTTTAATGGCAGCAAGACCAAAACGGACTTTTGACCCCACAGCTGTAAAGCTTTCCAAACTTTCATTGACATCTGGCGGTAAAACTTCAATGTTCATTCTTCTACATTCTTCTATATAAACAGCCACTTTATCCGTGTTATCGCGAACAGAGGTTAACAAGGCAGCCATGAATTCCACTGGGTAATTTGCTTTTAAATAGGCTGTCTGATAAGAGACCAAGGCATAAGCAGCACTATGGCTTTTATTAAAGCCATACCCAGCAAAAAATTCCATCAAATCAAAAATTTGTCCCGCTGTTTCTGCAGTTATATTGTTTTTTACAGCACCTTCTACAAATTGTACCCGTAACCCAGCGATAATTTCTGGCTTTTTCTTACCCATGGCCCTGCGGAGTAAATCAGCTTCTCCTAACGAAAATCCCGCTAAATCAGAGGAAATGCGCATGACCTGTTCTTGGTATAAAATCACCCCATAGGTATCCTTTAGAATGGGCTCTAATTTGGGATGTAAATACGTTACTTTTTTTAACCCATGTTTATTTTTAATAAAATCTTCCACCATACCACTGCCTAAGGGACCTGGACGATATATGGCAACCAAAGCAATAATGTCTTCAAATACTTCGGGTCTAAGTTCTTTTAAAATGCTTCGCATGCCACTACTTTCTAACTGAAATACCCCAACTCCTTCGCCTCTACATAACATTTCATAGGTTTTATCATCTTCTAAAGAAATTGTTTCTATATCCAGTTCTTCTCCCCTATTTTGTTTGATCAATTGGAGTGCATCATCAATGACAGTTAGGGTTCGCAAACCCAGTAAATCCATTTTTAAAAGTCCCAGTTCTTCTACTTGATCTTTGGCGAATTGAGTGGTAAGAGGTCCGTCTGTGGTTTTATATAAAGGGAGATAATGGGTTAAAGGATCTCTGGTTATCACAACCCCAGCAGCATGGGTGGAAGCATGTCTGGGCATACCTTCTAATAAAATGGCCATATCAATTAATTTTTTAATTTGAGCATTATAATCATAAAGCTCTTTTAAATCTGTAGAGTCTTGCAATGCTTTTTCCAAGGTTATATGCAATTCCATGGGAACCATTTTAGCCACTCTATCCACTTCACCATAAGGCATGTCCAGAGCCCGTCCCACGTCTCGTATGGCAGCCCGGGCTGCCATGGTTCCAAATGTAGCGATTTGCGCTACTTTATCAGCTCCATATTTTTCTGTTACATAGGTAATGACTTCTCCTCTACGTTCAAAACAAAAATCTATATCTATATCTGGCATGGAAACTCTTTCAGGATTTAAAAATCTTTCAAAAAGCAGATCATACTTTAATGGATCTAAATTGGTAATCCCTAATAGATAGGCCACAATACTACCGGCAGCAGAGCCGCGTCCAGGTCCTACGGGAATATGACTGGTCCGGGCAAAATGAATAAAATCCCAGACAATTAAAAAGTAAGCAGAATACCCCATTTGTTTGATAACATCCAGTTCATAATCCAACCGTTGCTGTACTGGCTCAGATATTGAACCATAGCGCCATTGAACGCCCTCCATGCATTTTTCTCTGAGATAAGTATCTACATTATATGTTTGGGGAACTGTAAATACAGGCAAATGCAAAGTACCAAAAGTAAGTTCTACATTACATCGTTCCGCAATCCGCCAGGTATTATCCATGGCTTCCCGGTGCTCGCCCAAAACCAAGCTTATTTCTTCTTCGCTTTTTAAATATAATTCTTGGGATTGAAATTTCATTCTGGAAGGATCATCCACTGTTTTGCCCATTTGAATGCACATGAGCACATCTTGCATTTCCGCATGTTCTCGGTATACATAATGTACATCATTGGTTACAACCAAAGGAATCCCTGTTTCCTGGTGTAACTGAACCAATGCTCGGTTTGCTGTTCTTTGTTCAGGAAACCCATGATCTTGTAATTCTAAATAAAAATTTCCTTGACCAAAAATATCTTGTAGTTCCAAGGCTGCTTGTTTTGCCTTCTGGGGATCCCCAGCCAAAAAGGCAGCAGGTACTTCTCCGGCAATGCAGGCTGACATTGCGATGATGCCTTTGCTATGGGCAGCCAAACATTGTTTGTCAGCTCTGGGTTTGTAGTAAAAACCTTCTGTATAAGCAGTGGATACAATTTTTAAAAGATTGCGGTACCCTTCTTGGTTTTCTGCCAATAGAACCAAATGATATAGGTTATCATCTATTCTAGGAGTACGATCTGCCATGGTTCGAGGGGCCACATATACTTCGCAACCTAGGACTGGTTTAATTCCTTCTTTGAGACATGCTTTATAAAAATCCACAGCACCAAACATATTACCATGATCTGTAATGGCTAAGGCTGGCATATTCATTTCCTTAGCAGCTTTCACTGCCTTTTTGATGCGTGCTGCTCCATCCAGTAAGCTAAATTCAGTATGCACATGTAGATGAACAAACAATGGACCATATCACCTCTTCATCTTTCCCTATCATTTCATTAAATTGATGTTAGCAAAGAACTTTATTCTCTCTTCTCTATTTTAATCCACCATAGAAATAGTGGCAACCCTACCATGATTCCCCATAATGAAAACGCGACCTGCTGGTCGCGTTTTAGTCTTTTTTACTAAAAACATTTTTTATTCTTTGGATAGTTTTTTTCTTTTTACCACATAGCCTAAATAAAAACCAACAAATCCAGCTCCTAAGGCTGCTTGCAAAGCAAATAGAAGACTTTCTATTTCACCGCTGGGTGGTTCCCAGAAGGAACTAAACCAAAATAGCTTCTTCTGCTTGCCCGTCTGCTCCGCCAAATTCAGCCCCAGGAGAAAGAAGCAGAGGAACAACAGCCAAACCAACCACCAAAACAAGGAGAATAATGTTGAATGTTAACATACTGGTTTTCTTTTCTTTGGATTGACTAGTCATGAACAACATCCCTCCTCAATACAGATAAGTCTTGCAATTCATTTTTACTGTATACTGTCAGGAGATTAAAGACCAAGGCTGTCAGCAAACCTTCACTAATGGCCAAGGGAATTTGAGTGATAGCAAAAATGCCTCCAAATTTCGTAAATGAAGCTAAAATACTACCATCCATGGGAAAGGCCAAAGCCAATTGTACAGATGTTACTACATATGTCATGAGATCGCCTAACATTGCAGCAAAAAAGACGGATAACCATATGGGAGCCCCTGCTTTTTTGGATATTTTATAAATAAAGTAGGCCACAAAAGGTCCTGCTACAGCCATGGAAAATGTGTTGGCTCCTAAAGTGCTAATCCCTCCATGGGCTAACAATAAAGCTTGGAAAATAAGAACAATACAACCTAAAACACTCATGGCAGCAGGTCCAAATAAAATGGTCCCTAATCCTGTACCTGTGGGATGGGAACAACTGCCACTAACAGAAGGTAGTTTTAAGGCAGATAACACAAAGGCAAAAGCTCCTGAAAGACCCAATAACATTTTTGTTTCTGGTGCTTCTCTCAGGGTTTTTTTAATGGAAAATAAACCCCAGATAATAAAGGGTAAAGTAAGCACTGACCAAAATATTGCCCATCCCAAAGGTAGGAATCCCTCCATAATGTGCATGGCATGCGCTTTTTGGGGAGCAATATAAGGCATCACAATAAAATAAGCCAAAAAGATGGGAATTAGCATGAGGAACTTTTTGTAACGCATACATAGACCTCCTTTACAGATACATCTTTATTTTTACGATTTACCTTTCATAGTGTATGAATCGTTTATAAAATATGCGTTACAACCCCCCTTAAGAGAGTGGCACTGGTATTTGGGGCAGCAGATATTGCCGATTCACTATCAGCCCAAACTTGTTTTGGGCTGATTCGTCGATATGTTTCAATTCTGCTTTTTTACGCAAATCCCTCAGGATTATGCCACCAATCTCATTCAAATATGACAAAACCCCCGCACGTTAGTCGCGAGGGGGTACAGCCACAGAAAAATGAATATATTTATCCATGACGCGCATTCCCTCCCATCCAGCGTGGGAAAAATGCTTTCTTAGACAGCTAAGTCTCCTGGCTTTGGTTCACCATTGTTTTACGCCTTCCCAGACATTGTCCAGTGGCATTTTGTAAAACAACTCCCCATTACAGTGGCGGGACCGCACCGGAATTTAACCGGCTTTCCTTGTTGCTATTTCATGAATAGCAGTCTGTCTAAGTCCATATTTATGTTTTTCCTATCTTAACATCATGATGCATAATATGTCAACCAATAATTTGGTTGACATATGCATGCATTTTTATAATATCTGTATTGGCTTATCTGGGCTTAAATGAGCCAAAAATGTGATTTATTGCTAGATTATTGTATCAAGCTAATTTTGATAGTGAATTTAAATTCTTTCATGAATGTTGGAAGTTTGTTGTTTATCACAGCAAGCACTTTTGGATGCGCAGCATTCACAACCACAACATGACTTTCCTTTTTTGATATCCTTGATTTTTTTTACAACAATTCCGACCACAAGTACAAGTACAATCCCTCCAATAATCCAATCTATCATCATAGCGCCTCCTTGATAAGCCATAATTCCATAATTGCTGGTTTGTTTTCATATGATGTTATCCATTGAACTTAGATACATGAGAGGCATACTTCTGAGAACCACGTATATGATTAAAAATGGTAATCCCTAATCCTAGGACCAATAAGATTCCGAATACAATCAACACAATATCACCGTGAACCACTGCGTTTTCTGACGCTTCTTCCATCAGAGACCAATCCAAAACTTGGGGCACTGTTGCTGCTGTTCCTTTGAATAAAAGATTACCAAACACATTCACCAAAAGGGCCAATACATAGGCCAAACCAGTTTGATATCCCACAGCAAATAGGGTCCATTTCCAGCTACCAAACTCTCTTTTCATGGCTCCAATGGCAGCAAAACAGGGAGCTGCAAAGATGGTAAATATCATAAAAGCAAAAGCAGATATCATGGTAAAAGAGATGTCAATGGAGCTTCCCAAGGAAGCAAAGGTTGCTACCACCACTTCTTTCGCAAGCAAGCCGGTTATACTTGCCACCACAGGTGCCCAGGAATCGCCAAACCCCAGGGGAGCGAAAAGGGGACGAAGGACTTCTCCTAAGTTAGCCAAAATGCTGCTATCAATGTGTTCTGTTCCAATATACTGGAAAGAAAGATTAAAGCTTTGTAAGAACCAAAGTAAAGCACAGGCTGCAAAAATGATGGTTCCTGCTTTTTTGATGAATGATTTTGCCTTTTCCCACATGTGGATTAAAACACCATGAAAGCGTGGCAATTTATAATTGGGCAATTCAATGACAAAGGGAGCGGGATCTCCTGCAAACATTTTCATTCTTTTTAGTATAAGACCTGAAATAATTACTGTGGCAATGGCTATGATATAAATGAGAGGTCCAATCCAGGCTTGTTCAGCGAATACCAAGGCAATAAACATAGCAAAAACGGGAAGCTTTGCGCCGCAAGGAATAAAAGGAGTAAGCATAATGGTCATTTTTCTATCATTATCATTTTCAATGGTACGACTTGCCATGATGCCAGGTACAGAGCATCCGGTGCCAATCAACATGGGAATAAAGGATTTGCCTGAAAGGCCGAATTTGCGGAAAATCCTGTCCATAATAAAGGCTACCCGGGCCATATAACCGCTGTCTTCCAAAAGGGACAGAAATAAAAATAAAATCATAAGTTGAGGAACATAGATAAAAATCGCTCCAATACTACCGATTATGCCATCTATGACCAAACTCAAAGCCCAGTCAGAAGCACCCAAGGAAACAAGTATTCCTTCCGTACCCCCCTGTATCCAACCAAAGAAAGTTTCCACATATCCGATGGTCCAGTCCCCTATTGTAGAAATGGATATATAATAAATGAGCCACATAATGCCAAAAAAAATCGGTAGAGCCAACCATTTATTGGTGAATACTTGGTCTATTTTATCTGAGATTGATTGTTTTTCAGCGTTCTTTTTGTAACAGGTTTGCATGAGATTGGCAATAAGTTGATAACGCTCATTGGCAATAATGCTCTCAGCATCATCATCCAGCTGTTCTTCACATTGAATAATTGCTTCTTCTATTTGTGTGTTTTCCATAGGAGATACATTGAATTGCTTGATGATTTTTTCATCCCGTTCAAAAAGTTTTACTGTGTACCAGCGCAATTGGGTGCGTTCTTCTTTGTTTTTTATGATATTTTCAATGGTTTTTAAGGCATTCTCTACATGATTTTGAAAATAAGGATAGCTTTCCTTTTGTTGTCCCTTTTTAGCAATTTGTATTGTTTTATCAATTAATTCTTTTAAGCCTTTTCCTTTCACCGCCGCAGTGGGTATGACTGGACAGCCAAGACTCTTAGACAGCTTTTCTAAATGAATTTGATTGCCATTCTTTTCAGCCACATCCATCATGTTTAAAGCAATAACAGTGGGAATGCCAATTTCTAAAATCTGCGTTGTAAGATATAAATTACGCTCAAGATTTGAAGCATCCACAACATTAATAATAACATCTGGCTTATCATGTAATAAATAATTCCTGGTAATCACTTCTTCCAAAGTATAAGGAGATAAAGAGTAAATACCAGGTAAATCCATGACCAACACTTCTTTTTTAAATCCTTTTAAATGACCTTCCTTTTTTTCCACCGTTACACCTGGCCAGTTTCCCACATGCTGGCTACTGCCTGTCAAATCATTAAACATGGTGGTTTTACCGCTATTAGGATTTCCTACTAAAGCAATGGTAATTGCCATTTTCTATCCTCCTTTTGAATAGGCATTTTATTTATTCCACTAGAATCAATTGGGCATCTGCTTTACGAATGGACAATTCATAACCTCGTACGGTTATTTCTAAGGGATCCCCTAATGGTGCCACTTTTTGTATTATAATTTCGGCTCCTTTTGTCATTCCCATATCCATTATCCGTCTTTTTACCGCTCCATTGCCTTCTAATTTACGGATAATAACACTTTGTCCGCAAGGTACTTCGTCCAGTCTTTTCATGTCTTTTCCCTCCTTCAATCCCCTTCAAAAAGAAGGTAGTATTTTTATGATAATGATAATCGTTATCGCTTGTTTATTATACGATGTTATGGTTGTGTTGTCTAGATGAAATTGATAATAATTATCATTATCTATATAAAATTTTTTTCAGAGTATTTAAGGATATAGAAAAGCAATTTACCTTATCTTTTAAACTAACAAACATGTTAAGGTACAAATAAAAAAGCTCTTATCCTTCAACACAAAGGCATAAGAACTTTTAAAGCATAGCCTAAATGGGCGGTTTCAAGCAACGAAATTATAGGGACTCTGCTTTATTTTCTATTTTGGGAATCCTTTTTCTTCCCTTCCCCACAGCTGTTTTATATACTAAAACTGCGATTAACAAACATACTGCAGTTAAAATCATACTGCCACCAGGTGCTAAATTAAAATAATACGATAAAATTAAACCAACAATGACTGAAATCTCACTAAAACCAATGCCTAGAAACAAAGCTTTTTTAAAACTCTGAGCCAACTGTAAAGCTGCAGCCACAGGCAAAATCATCAAAGAGGATACCAATAAAATGCCTACAATCCTCATGGCCACAGCAATGGTAAGAGCTGTTAATGTTGTAAATGCAATATTGATCCAATTGACAGGAACTCCCGCCACTTTTGCTCCTTCTTCATCAAAAGAAATAAGGAAAAGCTCTTTATAAAGTAAAATCACAATCCCTAAGACAAATAATCCAATGCAAACAATGATTTTAATATCATTGACACTGACCGCTACAATGCTGCCAAAAAGATAGCTCATAAAATTAGCATTAAAACCGTTTCCTAAGCTCAACAAAACTGCTGCCAATGCTACCCCTGTAGAAAGAACAATGGCAATGGATAATTCCGAATAATTGGCATAATACTTTCTTAATTTTTCTAATAAAAATGCACCAATAACAGCAAAAACAGAAGCAGATAAAACAGGATTTACTGTGGCCAATAATCCCGCAGCAATGCCGGAAAGGCAAACATGAGAAAGGGCATCCGCTATCATAGACATTCTACGCAAACAGATAAATAAACCAACCAAAGGACATATGAGTCCAACCAGTATGCCAGCCAATAAAGCGCGACACATAAAGTCATAGTGAAACATTCCAAAGAGTTCCATATATCCCCCTAGTACAATGGATTTATGCAAAACAACGGCCGTGGGCCAGTAAAAAATTGCTTCTTTCGCGACAGGAACAAGCATGTACATCCAAGCAAATTTTCTTATTAATGACCCCACTTAACCATTCAATATCATGGGAAACAATAAGGAGAGTTACATGATAATTTTGATTTAAGGCAACCAATAAGGCGTTGAATTCCTGACAGGATTCAATATCCAGCCCCACTGTAGGCTCATCTAAGATTACCAATTGGGGTTGATTGATAAGGGCTCTGGCCATAAAAACCCTTTGTTGCTGTCCTCCAGATAAAGACCAGATAGGGCGTTTTTCTAGCCCGTCTAATCCTACTATATGCAAAGCTTCTTTGGCTAACTTATCATCTGCAGATGTAAACAAACGGAATAAGCCTTTTTTAGCCACCAAGCCTGACATGACAACTTCTTTTACAGAGGCAGGAAATGCAGGATTAAAATAGGTAGCTTTTTGGGGCAAGTAGGAAAAGAGTGCTCGATTTTTTACTACACATGGTTCTTGTCCAAACAATGTAATTGTTCCAGATTGCGGTGTGAGCTGGCCTGTTATCAAACGCAATAGAGTGGTTTTCCCCGCCCCGTTAGGACCCGTTAATCCCACTGCCTCTCCTTGGTTGATGAAAAAGGAAATATCTTGTAGTACAGGATGGCACCCATACGTAAAAGTCACTTTTTTTACATCTACCACATGGTTTGTCTCAAGCTCATTGAACATCGTGTCATCACCTTTTAGGGGCTATGAAGCCTTTATTTCTAACGCTATTTTTAAATTTGTGAGATTTTCTTGCATGAGCGACAGATAGTCTTTGTTTTGATTCAATTCCTCTTGGGTTATCCCTTCCAATGTATGTAACATCAGTATTTCTGCTCCTGTTTCCTTTGCAATGGTTTCAGAAACCTTGGGACTGGCTAATGATTCAAAAAAGATATAGTGAATGTGATGTTTTTTGATATAATCAACAATTTCAGCCATTTTGGCAGGTGTGGGCTCAGATTCCGCAGACAAACCTCGAATAGAAATTTGCTCTAAGCCATATTGTTTCACCAAATAACCAAAGGCTGCATGGGAAGTGACAAAACTTTTTTGTTTTGCTTTAGATAAACTTTCTTGGTAGTCTTGGTGCAAAGCATCTAACTTTTTTTGATATAAAGCTTCATTGTTTTGGTACGCTGTTGCCTGTTGGGCATTTGCTGTCAAAAATCCTTGTAAAATATTATGCACCATTTGTTTGCTATTTAAGGGGTCCAACCAAATATGGGGATCCACCGTGGTGGCAACTTCTTCATGTCCAATGTGTTCATCCACAGTTTGGCTTTGTAACAATGAAATATTGGATCCAGCATTGATAACAACGAGATTTGGGGCGTCAATGGTTTTTAAAACATCATCTGCCCAAGTTTCTAAGTTAGAACCTGTATAAATAAAAATATCAGCCTTGCTAATTTCAACAATATCTTTGGGAGAAGGTTCCCAATGATGTGGTTCTGCCCCAGCGGGTAACAAACAGGTCACCTGGGTATTTGTTTGGTCCCCTGCTATATTTTTGGCAAAATCATATAGGGGAAAAATTGTGGCAATGACGGTTATGCTGTCTGTTGTTGGGTCCTTTTTTAATTCAGTTGTAGGATTCGAGTTGCCTTTGTTACAGGCTGTTATGAAGCATAAACAAAAACATAAAATGATAATCCCAGATAATTTCCATTTCATTGGATGCAATATTTTCCTCCTTAAAGTAAATTTGTTTCAATATTTGTTTCAATGGGCGCACTTTGAACAATATCCGAATAATTCAAAATGATGGCTTTTTACAGTAAAGTTCTTTTCTTTTAGCTTTGCTTTGTCAATGAAACATAGAGGACAGAAATCCAAATCTTCTTGTTTTCCACATCCTAGACAAATCAAGTGGTGATGGTGATTTTCCTGTTCATAGAATTCGTATCGTTGTTTGTTATCAGCAAAATTAACAGTGATAACAAAACCTAGATTTTTTAAAGTATTTAAATTTCTATACACAGTATCTAAGCTAATATTAGGATATTTTATACTAATTTCTTTATGTATTTCTTCTGCAGATTTATGCTCTCCTCTTAACAAGATATCCAGTATTTCTTGTCTTTGAGGGGTTATTTTTAAACCGCAAAGCTTCATTTGGTTCATGATTTTCTCTCGGTTCATATTTTCTCTCTCCTATTTATAATAAACTATAGTAAACAGGAATTATTCCTATTTATTATGTCATAATATTTAAGAAAGTCAAGTATAATTATTTAAATAAGTCCTATGCATTTCCATTTTTATGAGCTTTTCATTTTTTTATGTACCTAGTGTATTCATTTTTTTATTTTCTTCATTGATGAAGAAAGCCTGCGGCAAAATACAAGCCATAAAAACAGTATCCTTTACTTAAAAAATATATTTTCAAGTAAAAACTAAAAATTCTATTATATATATCCACCAATCTTTAACTTGTAAAACATCAATTTTGTTTGTATAGAAAATAAAAAAGCCTTTTAGGCCTTTTATTTCATCATAAATTTATATCATTGGGAAATGTATCCTTTGAATATTTTCCTTGTTTTCTACTATGGGTTCAATTCTATGATGTAAAAACTAAAACTATTATGATTCCCACTATAATGTTGGCTAGGCCATGTCCCTTTTGTTGCATAATAACTCAGGTAGAGAAAAACATATCAAGAATTACAGCTAGAAAACCATACAGTACATCCTTTGTTATTTAAAAAAGGATTAAGAAAAAATATAT
>CATZDY010000001.1 GCA_958417755.1 uncultured Peptococcaceae bacterium | reverse complement strand
CGTCATCTCCGATGGTAGAATCACTCTCCTTATCATTTGTGTATCCAAAGATTTAAAAATCCTTAGGTATTGTTATATTGTAACAGGTTTGAACCTTGAAATAAAGGGTCTAAAAGGCCATTTAAAGGCGCTATTGCCCCAATTTGCTTAAATATCAGCCTTATTGCCTTTGCTTTTGTATTGTATCCATTCCCCTCGGGGTCAAGCATTTTCCTGCCTTGCTTTTCAACCTTTCATCAGTCAATCTTTGCTGCTTTTTTATATTTTTATCGATTTTTTTGCCTAAAGATGGGGATATTCAAGCACAAACCATGACGTTTTTTAAACATGATACTGAATGAATTCAAATAGGACATGGCCAGGAAAGAACTGATAATTTTAGGATATAGGTTGATATTCTTTAACAAGGCAACAAATCATATATAAGATGAAATACAACAAGGAGATTTTTTATCTATGCAGAATATTGCACATCAATCCAAATTTAGACATTAAAAGTGAGCAATAGCAATGTAAAGGAGTCCATTATGCTGGAAAGGATCGCCTCACGATTAACATCCTATATGGTAAGCCAAGGAGTTGTTCCCCAGGAAGATGAAGAAATCTATATCTATGGCTGGACCATGTTGCTTTTTACCTTGGGAAGCTTTTCGGCTATCTTTTAGTAGGAGCATGTTTGGGACAGTTACTTGGTACAGTGTTCTTTGTATCTTCTTTAACTTTTTACGAAGCTATGCCGGCGGCTACCACGCGGATAGCTTTGGCCGTTGTTTTTTGCTGACCATGATATTGTATAGTTGTTCCTTTCTGTTTCATTTCTATCTGCCGGAATCATATGGGGATCAGGCAATGTTGATTTTATTGTTACTATCAGTTTTCATCATCTATGTCTGGGCGCCAATAGATCATCCAAATAGACCTTTAAAACCAGCAAAGGCAAAAGAACAAAAGATTAAGCCGGATTATCATTTTAGCACAGACCAGACCATTATGATTCTGGTTCTAAGGCTGTGGCAGCCCTGGTTAAATCCGTATTGATTATGGGCTGCATTAGGTTGGTTATTACAATTCTATTTATCCATCATCCTTATAGAGAAGTAAATGGAAATAATGAAATGATTTAAATGTAGGTGAGTACTATGTTACCCATATGGTTGAATTTGTTATTAACAATACCATTATATTTGATGATGCTTTCTCTGGGATTGCTAATCTTAAATTTAAAAATACGTTACAATTACTTAGCTCTAATCGTTATTCTTGTTTCTATTATCAATATTGGTTTAGAGTATTGGTTCGGCAATTCATTAATAAAGGTGATAATTCCTATTGCAGTAATGATTTATCTGTATTCTTATTTATCAAAAGTAAATATTCTTAAATCTTCAATAGCAATTATTATGGGAGTTAATGTTTATTTTTTTATTGAAAGTATCATAACGCTGATTTTATATAATCTTTTAAAGATATGCCCTGAAGAATATTTGAACAGTCCATTGGTTAATGTTTTCGGGGTTCTATTTATGCTACTCTTTGGTGTTGGAATCATCGCCTTGATAAAAACATTTAACTGGCAATTATACAACCTCGGGACAATTGCTGAAAATAACCGGCAAAATAAAAGCATCTTAACAACAGTGTTATTCGTTATTGCAATACCATTTTTAATTTTTTGTTTTAATCTTTTACTTTTAGCTACTGACGATATCTCAACTTTACCAAATACTAATAGCCTGATTTACTGGTTTAGTCTTTGGCAGTCTATTCTGCTTTTGCTATACTTTTTTGTCATCTGTTTTTCACTAAAACGCATAAAGTGTGAACTGAAAAAGATTTTTAAAGATAAAGCAGACGACAGTATAATTGTTTTATATGGAGACTTAATGAAGGCAATACTTGAAATGAAACAAGATTTAACAAAAAAAATAAACAGTATCAATACTCATTTAATACAATATAATGATATGGGCATACGGGAAATAGTAAACTCAATGCTGGGTTATGCTGTGTCTGGAACACCTGCTGATTGTATTCAGATTCCCCAACTGCAATGTTTCTATCAGAGCAAATATGTCTTTGCCCAGGCAAGAAATGTAGATTTTAATTTACATTATGGAGATATATCGGGATTGGAAGCATATGTTGACGAGGATTTTATTGATATGTTGGAGCACCTGTATAAAAATGCCTTTGAAGGTGTCAGGCCGGCTGAGTTTAAAGAAATATATACTGAGATTGCCAAAGATGATTCTGGATTCATACTAATCATTAAAAACAACGGGGTTATCCTGCCCAGCAACCATCAAAGCCAACTATTTGAACTTGGCTATACCACAAAAAGCTCGCCAAACCGTGGATATGGTTTATACATAGTCAAGAAGTTAATTGATTACTACCAGGGTACCATTGAACTGAGAGGAAGTGATGGTTACACCCAAGTGACCATTAAACTTCCTTTTAAAGAAAATTATATCCCAATGAAAAAGGATGATATACCCAGGCAGCCAGAAAAACCAGCATTAAGGTTAATAAAAAATTAGATATGAAAACAAAAAATTTATTCGGTAGGATATACGAATTGAACAAGCATGCTCATGAGGATAAAAGAATATCCATAACTGAATGACTCTATCGGACTTCGCACTACTATGGAAGATGATGCAGCCTTGAACCAATTTTAGAAAGTATAATATGGACAAAAGCGGGGACACTATTCGCACAAAATAAATTTTAAACCAACGGGGCATATTTGCAATGAGAATATGCCCCGTTATGTGTAAGGTAGGTGATAATGTGAACAAGCAAACGAACATACCCAATAAACTGGCGGGTGAGAAATCCCCTTATCTGTTACAACATGCCTACAATCCTGTGGCCTGGTATCCTTGGGGTGAAGAGGCCTTTACAAAAGCCAAAAAAGAGGATAAACCGATTTTCTTATCCATTGGCTATTCCACTTGTCATTGGTGTCATGTCATGGAACGGGAATCCTTTGAAGATGAAGAAGTGGCGCGCTTGCTGAATGCCCATTATATTGCCATCAAAGTGGACCGGGAAGAACGGCCGGATGTGGACCAAATCTATATGACTGTGTGCCAGGCCATGACTGGTAGCGGAGGCTGGCCTTTAACCATTGTGATGACCCCGGAACAAAAGCCCTTTTTTGCAGGTACCTATTTCCCGAAATACAGCCAATATGGACAACCTGGGCTCATGGATGTTTTAAATCAATTACACACCCTTTGGCATACTGACAAAAAGAAACTCTTGCAAACAGGCAATCATATCACCTCAGCTTTACAAACTTATTTCACCAAAGGAAACAAGGCGCCCTGGGAGGCAGAACCCTTAGAACAGGCTTACCATACGCTAAAACAGAAATATGACCCCCAATTCGGCGGTTTTGGCAAGGCCCCCAAGTTTCCCAGTCCCCATACCTTGGGCTTTCTATTGCGTTATTGGAAAAGAACCGGGCAAGAGGATGCCCTGGCCATGGTGGAACACACCTTGACCTGTATGCATGCTGGGGGCATGTACGATCATCTGGGTTATGGATTTTCCCGCTATGCCACGGATAAAGCTTGGCTCATTCCTCACTTTGAAAAAATGCTCTATGACAACGCCCTTTTGTCCATCATCTATTTAGAAGCATACCAAGCCACTGGCAAAAAGGATTATGCCCGTATTGCGGAAGAAATTTTCACCTATATTCAGCGGGAAATGACTGACCCAAAGGGAGGATTTTATTCTGCCCAGGACGCGGATTCCCAAGGGGAAGAAGGCATGTATTATGTATGGACTCCCCAAGAAGTCCGGGCTGTTTTAGGGGAAAACCTGGGGAATCAATTTTGCCAATGGTATGGGGTCACAGAACAGGGCAATTTTGAAGGCCGCAATGTGCTAAACCTTTTGCAGCAAAACGGGCGGCTCCCTATCAATACCCCGGAGGAGGAGATGTTGTGGGAAGAGGCCAGGGAAAAGTTATGGCAAGCCAGGGAAAAGAGAGTGCCTCCCCATACGGATGATAAAATATTAACTGCCTGGAATGGCTTGATGATTGCTGCTTTGGCCAAAGGATATACCATTTTGGGCAAAGCCATGTATTTGCAAATGGCCACCAAAGCCATGGATTTTATTTGGACCAACCTAAGAACCGCCAAAGGCCGTCTTTTGGCTCGTTTTCGGGACCAGCAAGCAGCATATCTTGCTTATTTGGATGATTATGCTTATGTGATTTGGGCTTTATTGGAATTGTATCAAGCAGATTTTAATCCTAAGTGGTTGGAAAAAGCCCTTGCTTTACAGAAAGAACAAGATCAGCTTTTTGCAGATCAGCAACAAGGCGGTTATTTTTTCAACGGAAATGATGGGGAATCTTTATTGACCCGCCCCAAGGAAATTGCCGATGGAGCCATGCCCTCGGGAAATTCTGTTTCTGCTTTCAATGTATTGCGCCTCGGCCGTTTGACAGGCAACCCGGATTATACCGCCAAGGGAGAGGCCATTTTCACCAGCTTCTTTACGTTTATCCAAGAATATCCCACAGCCCATTGCCATATGCTCATGGCCATGGACTTTGCCCTTACATCCAATCAAGAACTGGTCATCGTATCCTCAGCCCCCAAAGAACAAGTGAACCACATGTTGCACAATATAACCAAAAGGTTTTCTCCATCCACCACCCTGCTCTACCGGTTCACTGATCCTGCCTTTGATTCTTTGACAACCTTGGCGCCCTTTGTCAAAGACATGACTGTAAAAAACAACAAAACCACCTTTTATCTCTGTCAAAACAAAGCTTGCCAACAACCCACCAATGATCTGTCTGTCATAGAAAAACAATTGTTTTCCCTTTAAAGCAAAAAGGGTATGAAAGAAAATTCCTTTCATACCCTTTGATTTTGTTTTTCAATTAAGCCAACAATTCATCCAGTTTTGTTACCAAAGTAGGTTTGGGAAGCAAGCCAACAGTTTGCCCCACCTGCTTGCCACCTTTAAACATAATCATGGTAGGAATGCTCATCACGCCAAAACGTTGGGCCAATTCCTGGTTATTGTCCACATTCACTTTGGCTATTTTTACCTTGCCCTGATATTCAGTTGAGAGCTCTTCCAAAATAGGGGCTAAACTCCGGCAAGGACCACACCAGGGAGCCCAAAAATCCACTACCACAGGAATGTCAGATTGTAATACTTCTGCATCAAAATTGCTACCGCTTAACTCCAATGCCATATGCATCTCTCCTTATCTAATTTTGAGCCTTCTTTCCATCATTGTGCTATGAAATAAAAACTATGCTTTTTTTATTTTCCATATCTCATTTTTATTTCATCATCCATGCGCTATTATTTTACTATACTTCCAAGGGGTCGTCAATCTGGCGCTTTTTGTATACCTTGGCTGTTTTGACAGGCCAAAGCTTTTTCTTTTTAGCCCTCAGATGGGGGTAATATGGCTTGAGCAATTTCCCGGAATAAAGGTGCTGCTGTACCTCCCCCGCTTTCACCATCCCGTACCAGGACTGTAATGATATACTGGGGATTCTCCACAGGCACATACCCGGTAAACCAAGCATTGGTGCTCTCCACTCCGCCTCCCAACTGGGCTGAGCCGGTTTTACCCGCACTGCCAAACCCAGGAACATAGGCCTCTTGCCCCACACCATCCACAGTTACCTTTTGCAACAATTGCCGCAGTCTTTCCGCTGTTCCCGTAGAGATGGCCCGTTTTCCCTTATCCGGCGTCACGGTTCTTTTTTCTTTTTCCCCTTGCACAGCCTGAACCAATCTGGGTTGCCGGTATATGCCGCCACATACCACTGTATTGAGCATGGCTGAAATTTGTACAGGGGTGGCCAAAACAGGGCCTTGCCCCACTGCACTATTCACTAAATTATATGCACCAGCAATCAAATTTAAATCCTGTTGTTTTTGTATAGGTACAGGGTATCCCCGCACAGTTTGGTCTGCTAAGCCCATTTTACGGGCATAGGCAATGATCTTTTTGGGGCCCAATTGCAAGGCCAACTGGGCAAAAGCAGGATTACAAGAGTTGCTAAAGGCTTGGGCAAAGGATATATCCCCATGTCCAGGGGCATACCAGCAAGATATCAGGGGATCATCATGGCCAGCGCAATGCATCATGGTATCCTCTGACACCAATCCTTCCTCTAAAGCTGCAGCAGCCACTACAATTTTAAAAACAGAGCCAGGTTGAAATAAAGCTGTACATTGATCCAAAAATACATCCTCTTGTTCTTGGGCCAAAGCATCTTGTATTTTATCCGGATTTGGTTGATAGGTAGGCCGGGAGGCCATGGCCAAAAGATCCCCTTGGAGGTCCATCACCACCACAGCCCCTTTTTTTACCTTTCGATCCATTATTGTTTCTACCTTGGCTTGTATCTCTCCATCCAAGGTGGTCATAACATGATGGCGTTGGGGATCAGAAGCAAAGCAATCCACTTCTGGCAAAAATCCTGGCAATGTTTTTCCCGTGGCATCCTGAAACAATCTGGCCACTGCTGTGGGCATCTGGCCTTTTAATTCTTTTTCATAATATTTCTCCAGTCCTTGCCGTCCCACCCAATCGTCAGTGGTATAGGAATGTTGCATGATGGAAGAAAGGGAGGAGGCCTCCTCTTGATCCGCAACCCGTCCCAAATGCCCTATGACTGGGGCGGCCAAAGGTTTAGGTCCATAACGAAATGTTACTGGAACCACCAAAACCCCAGCCCATTTCTTCTGCGTAATCCTTAAAGCTTGCTTTGTTGAAACAGGATAGGGTAATATTTGTGGTTTTTGGGTTAACAGCATTTTTTCGATTTCTTGTCCCTTGACTGCAAAAATTTGGCTCAATTCCTTGCTCACTGCATCCATACTGTTGATACAGGCAGGAAATACCACCACCCGGTTGTCTTGGTATGTTCCGGTTAAAGAATGTCCCTGGCGGTCCAATAACTGCCCCCTCTGGAAATCTTCCAACGCTACGCTTTGATTTTCTTGGGCCAAAACTTGCACTGCATATTGCTCATGTTGTTTGCATTGTAAAAAAGCCAAGCGGCATTGCAATAATAAAAAGCAAGCCAATAGCAAGCAAAAAATCCAAATCAATCTTTTGGTAAAACGGGCCTCCACTGCATCCATTCCTTCCAGCAAGCATCATCATCTATCTTGATCATAGCCCTGAAAGGAATATCCTATACTTCTTTTATTATTCCAGTACATCGATTTCCGTTGTCCCTTCCTTACGCCGCAAAAGACTATAAGGGGCCACAGGATATGGCACAGGCAACCACACGGTTTGACAAGGATGAGGCGCCGTATCAATAGGCTTTCTTTCTTCATCATACATTGTTTCTATGGTAAAACGCCCTTCTCTGGAGGCATAAGGTTCCACAATTTCCAAGGTTTCTCCCACCTTAAAATGATTGCGCTGCTGAACCTTAGCCATGCAGGTATGCACATCATAATCCATAACCATGCCCACAAAGGCATAGGGACGGTTATATATTTTTTCAACACTGCGTTGGCCTATTTCTACCACTGGTCCATGTATAAACCCTGTGGTATATTCCCGATTGCTTACCTTGCCCAATTCATCCCACCATGCAGGATCCACGGTGTAATTTGTAGGATTGGCAAGATAACGATCCAAGGCTTGCCGAAAAACCTTGATCACAGAAGCAACATAATGCACCCCTTTTACCCGTCCTTCAATTTTAAAGCTGCTTACCCCGGCCCGGATTAAATCGGGTAAATAATGTAATAAACAGAGATCTTTGGAGCTTAGGATAAATGTCCCTTGTTCATCTTCATACACAGGAAAATACTGCCCTGGCCGTTTTTCTTCCTCCAAGACATAACGCCAACGACAGGGCTGGGCGCAATCCCCCTGATTGGCATCCCGACCAGCCATGTAACTACTGAGCAAACATCTTCCGGAATAGGAAATGCACATGGCTCCATGAACAAAGGCTTCTAAATCCAGGGATACAGCTCCTCGAATTTCTCTCATCTCCCATAAAGAAAGCTCCCTGGCTAGTACCAGGCGATCTGCTCCTTGCTTTTCCCAAAAAGCTGCTGCTTCCTTATTGGTAATATTGGCCTGGGTGCTCACATGAATGGGCATATCAGGTATTTCCCGTCTGGCCATGGCAAAAACCCCTGGATCAGCCACAATAATACCATCCACTTCCAAATACTGCAACAATTGTAGATATCGTGGCAAAACCCCCAAATCTCGATTACGGGCAAAAATATTCACTGTCACATACACTTTTACGCCCCAGGAATGGGCGAATTCCACTGCTTGTTCCAACTCCTCCTCATCGAAATTCGTTGCCCCCATGCGCAGGCCAAACTGTTTACCGCCCAAATAGACAGCGTCCGCTCCATAGACAACAGCAGCTTTTAATTTCTCCATATCTCCTGCTGGCGCTAATAATTCCAATTTTTTCATGATACACCCACCTTAACCTCAATTGCCATCATAACCTCTTGATTTAATCAATATACTTAGCCACATTGGCATTATGTTCTGCAAGAGTTTTTGCAAATACATGGCTTCCATCTGGCTTTGCCACATAATAAAAGTAATCTGTGTTGGCTGGATGAAAAGCTGCCTCCAATGATGCCTTTCCAGGAAAAGCAATGGGACCTGGGGGCAATCCAGCATATCGATAGGTATTATAGGGAGAATCCACTTGTAAATCCCTGGTATACAGTTTCTCCCTGTGTTCTCCCAAGGCATAGAGTACTGTGGCATCAATTTGTAATTTCATGCCTATGTGCAAGCGATTGTAAATCACACTGGCAATCAAAGGCCTCTCTTGATCCTTCTTAGCTTCCCGCTCCACCATAGAGGCCACTGTTACCAATTGTTGCAAAGTGTAACGGGTATCCTTTATCATCCCTGCTGGCTCAATGGAAGCATTGATCTCCGCAAAACGTTCCAACATCATCTGGATGATTTCCTGTTCCGTCGTGTCTTTGCTCACCTGATATGTATCTGGAAACAAATATCCTTCCAAACGGCGGGGCCCAAGGGGGAGATCCTCTACAAAGGGAAAATCAAAGGTGCCTTTGGTTAATAATTGTTGCCAAGCCTGTTGATCCACCAATTCCTTTTGCACCAACAAATCAGTCAATTGGTCTAGGGTATATCCTTCAGGCACTGTAAAAAACACCTTATCATTAGGCCCTTCCACCAATGTGTTTGCGATTTCTGCCATAGATTGTCCAGGATTCAACTGATAGGTTCCGGGCTTTAATTGTCCGGCAATCCCTTTATAACGTATGTATATCCCAAAAATCAAATCATTTTTGGTTAATCCCAATTCATGTAATTGTTTACTAATCTCCGTTCCAGTGGCTTGATTGGCAATTTGAACCGTAATTTCCTTTGTGTATTCCCCGGGATTCACTGGACCAAACAAAGACTTTATATATAGGGCCAGGCCACTGGCCCCTACTAGCAAGATAATCACAACCAAGGCCAAACAAGAAAGTCTATTCTTTTTTCTCATAAGAACTCCAATTATACAAAATAATTATCTTATTTTATCACATATTGACCAATGCATCAGCAAAATTACTCATTTATTTTAAAACAACCCTTGATTTCATTCTTTATGCAGGAAAACCATTTGTATGGAGTATAGGATAATAACCTATTTTTAACAAGCTTCGTAAAATACCATGTAAGGGAAACTTCTGAAAATCAGCATGTTGACGGCAAGCCCATGATTTTATCAACATCATCAAGGGGCACCACAAAGTTAAAATACCAACAAAAACCTTGCTTTTCTCCATACCATCAGGGGAGGTAAACCAAGGCAAGTATCCGCAAATCAGCAGGCTTATCCAAATCCCATAGAGCACCAAGATAGGCCTTTCCGGTATATTTAACCGTCTAAGCCCTGAAACCATGGCTATGATTGGCATATTTCTCAAAAAAGGCTCCATTCAATTTTTTCAATAAAAAAGCCTAAAAACATTTGTTTTTAAGCTTTAAGCAATATGGATAGTAATATATATTTTTTTGTTCCTTTAAGGATATCATAAAACTTACCTTTTCCCTTGGTCTTTAAGCCTTAGGGATGATTATGTTTTTCTTTTTTCCGTTTGGCGCATTTCTTGATGTTCCAACATAGAAAGGGGAGCATTCAAGCATTTTAATAATTCCTCCACCACCCGTTCCACATGAATGCCTTGGGTAGCCACCACGGGAATAATGGTTTTATGCCGGTAAATGCGCTGTAGCATTTTTATGTTGGTACTGGCAATATCCCTGGGGGTTTCATCAATTTTTGTCACCACCAGAATATCCGCTTCATCCAATAAAATACTCCCCTGCTCCATGATAATTTCCCCTTTAATACCAGCAGGGATTATACTAATCAAAATATCAGCCAATTTCCGACATTCCGGAGCCTTATATCCATCATTGATACCCACAGACTCAATCAAAGCCAAATCCGGCAACATTGAAATGGAAGGAATATCTCTTTGGGATAAATTACCCAGTTCTAAAACAGATCTTACCTTATTCAATTCATCCAAGGCCTTTTTGGCGTGCTGAATCAAGCGATTTTTTTCTTTGAGCTGGTTCAAATGATTAGAAATCACCCGCTCAATGTCTACCACCACATCCATTCCTGCTCCTGGCGTAGCAATGGTTAAGTAAGCCAAATCAACACCTTTATGCAAATACGGTTTTTCGTCCTGTATGCCGGAACCCACCACCAAAGGCTGATATTCTCTTAATTTAAGGCCTCGATATAATTCACCCACTATGGTGGATTTTCCACTGTCATTACGTCCAGCAATGACAATTTTTTTCATGGCTTGTTACACCCCTTTCCCAACAATACCGATACAATTAAAATTATGTATTTGTCCCTGGAAATAGAATTAAAAATGTATTTTACTGCCTGATTCCCCCAACAACATTAGCTCCAAAGCGCACCAAGGCACCAGCTGAACAATGCCAATGCAGTTGACCCATTTCTCAAAAGCTGAAAATCAAATTCAAGTGAGCCCTATGGACTTTGTTTGCAGGATATTTATCAGAAAACACCCCAAAAAACCAGTGACAAAGTTTATACATAAGCCAAATTTTTATGCCTAGTATAGAACAATATTTCTATCCTATTTTCATTTGTTACTTTTAATGTTCATGTATATGCATCAAAATACTTTTTCATGATTTTTTTGCATTTTTCATACGAAACTATGATGATAGCTCTTAAAGTCAATTGGTTTTAGAACATTCTTCTTTTTTTGCATTATATCTTTTCATACTTCACCTATCTATGTCCCCTGCATATACATACTCAGCAAAACCACTTTCGCACCTCAGATGCTTACATATTTGATTATGAAATTTTTTCAACCTTACAATGCATAAAAAAACAGATGCTTTCTATATTTAGAAAGCATCTGTTTTTTATGATAAATAATCTGCTTCATATCACATACCCGGTGGCATAATTCCTCCGCCTATATCTCCTGAGGCATTGCCTTCAGAGGAAGAAGAAGTGTTGTCATTGGCTTGAGAGCCACTATTTGGGGTTGTTGTATTTGGGCTTGTTTGTCCTTCTGCATTGGTCTCCGTTTGCTCAGCATCCGCCTTTTGGGTACCCACCAAAACCACTTCCGCTTGGGCATTATAAACACTCACTGGCAATGCTTCTTCCCTTGTTTGTCCATTTTCCGTATAAATCCGTTTTCCTACCACCTTGGATCCTTTGATACCTTTTTTCTCAATTTTCTTTTCCCCTTCAGGCAAAGACGGATCTTCCTTTTCCTTGATTGTATAATCATAGGTTTGGGCTGTACTGGTTTCAAGTCTGACATCCTTTTTGTAAGCAGAATTGCCAAAAATTTTAATGCCCAAGGTACCCCCCTCTACATATGTCTTGAGATAAAGGTATTTATCCGTATTATTGCGAAATACAAAATCAAGACTATCATAGGACACTGTTGCATCCCGCCCTGCTGGCACATAGGTTACTGGCAGGGAATGATTGCTTCTGGTTACCACTTCCAAGCCAGCAAGCAATACAGCATTATATAATGTGGTGCTCACTTGGCAAACACCACCTCCCAGCCCGTCTACAAATTCATTGTTTACAATGACTTTGGCTGTTTTATAACCTGCCTCCGAACTCCTGGGACCCACCACATCATTAAAGGAAACTTTTTCCCCTGGTGCTATAAATATATTATCCAGTGCTGATGCAGCCACCCGAATATTAAAAGAACGATCCGTTACATTGGCATTAAAATTAGTACGATAAGAGCCCAACAAAGTATCCAAACCGTAACCCAAAATGGTATCTGAGGTAATTTCCGGTTGCACTTTGCTCAAAGTCAGGGTTAATTTGGGGATTGTTTGATAATCAGCCAACAAAGAAAGTATATCTTTTTCAGCCTTATCTAGATCCACCTTCATTCCTTCCTGACCAGGGTTTATCTCCACCTTATCATTGGCTGTAATGGTTACAGAAGCATCCTTGGGAGGGGTGATGATATCTGCTGTTAGAGCTTCTAATTTCTCTGCAAACACTGCTTTATCCACAGCAAACTGAGGGGAAACATCAAGCCCTTCCCGTTGCAAGCGCCTGGTATCCTGCCACTTTTTCCAAAAGGATCCTTCCTGGCCCACTTTTTCGATTTCTTTCAGCACTGCATCCACCTGCAATGCAATGCCCGCTGCCTTAGGAACCAGTTCCCAATTGGAATCCTGATAGGATACTGCCACAGGAGTATCCAGGTACTCATCCCCTAGGGATGAAACGGTTTCTTTGGCTTTTTCCCAGTCCATGCCGGACAAGTCTTGCCCCATAAAATGCACACCATTTAGCACTTGCTGGGGATCAGAAGCCTGGGTCATCCCGATAAATACAACCAACGCCACAGCCACTAACACAACAGCCAAACCAATGGTTATCATTCTTTTACGCTGTTTTCTCCTGCGTCTCATCGCAAAACCCCTCCCCTATACAATTTGATGTTTTATGAAGCAAAATAGTTCCCACTCCTTTTACTAGGATCACCATTTTTCGACACAATTGAAAATTTATTTGTCAAGCAAAACATAAACGCGAGCAATAAAAAAAACCGGCGGAAGATGATCTCCACAGGCCGGTTAGATCCGGTTATAGTTATTATATCCGATTATTCTTCTTGTGCAATCATTTCTTCCCAAATATCCGCGACTTTTTCCCATTCTTCATCATCATCAATATCTACCAACAATTCGTTGCCATCTTCATCCTTTTCAAACCGCAAAATAATCGCTTCATCCGACTCTTCACCGCCATCTTCTTCCACTGGCAACAAAATGGCATACTCCATTCCATCCACTTCCACAATATCTATGACGGCAAAATCCCGTTCCTCACCATTTTCATCAATCAAAGTCAATACTTCTTCCTCACAACCACAATCTGCCTCACAATCGCACTCATGCTCATGTTCTGTATGACAACCGCTGCCACATGTATTCTTTTCTTTTTCAGACAAAATTTTCACCTCACTATAAAAATTACCTCACATTGTAAACTGAAACCTAACAATTGTCAAGAAAATCAACTTCTGCCACTGCTTTGGGCATCCAAATAATTTTGTAGAATAATGGTTGCCGCCACTTTATCAATAATCTTTTTACGCTTTTTTCGGCGGGTATCTGCCTCAATCAGCATCTTTTCCGCAGCCACAGTGCTCAAACGTTCATCCCATAAGTCCACAGGTAAGGACAATTGTTGCTGGATTTCTTGGGCAAATTTTTTTGACTTTTCCGCCCGTTCTCCCAGGGTCCCGTCCATATTGCGGGGCAACCCCACCACCATTTTGGATACTTCGTGCAAATCCACCAATTCTTGCAATCTTTGCATCATGGCGTTTTTTCCCTCTTTCCGGATGACCTCCACACCCTGGGCAGTCCACCCCAGGGGATCGCTAATGGCCACGCCAATGGTTTTATCCCCCAGATCAAGACCCATAATCCGCACCAATTTCACCACCTTGCTACACAATTTTAATACAAAATTCAGGACAAACAGCACCGCAATAACCGCACAAACGGCATAAACTTTCATCCACCGTAGCTTTTCCATCCACAAGCTGCAATGCTTTGGCCCCACAACGGGCCAAACATTGGCCGCATCCCTCGCACCAAGATTCAATATGCAATCGGCGAGGTTCAGCCGCCACTTGCTGTCTGACTTCTGGGGACGGCAGCAAGCCTTCAAATATTTTTACATTATAATCCACTTCCGCCAGGGTCCGCATACCCACTGCCACAGCAGATAAACCGGGCAATGATAGCACATAGGAAAAAGCCTCCTGTACCCGGGCCAGTAAATTTCCTCCCCCCAAAGATTTCATCCCATACATGCCTTTTCCCATCAAATGGGCCTCCCCAATGGCCCGCTCCATATCTTCTCTGTTGCCCTTCATAATCCCCACGCCAGCAATATTAATCAAAGGATGGATGATGTCGAATTCTGGCACAAGGGCAGCAGCCACAACCCCTTCCACAGAATGGGTAGAAATACCCAAAGCCCTTACAGTCCCCTTTTTTTTCTCTCCCAATAAAAATTCCACAGCCTCCCAATGACCTTTTATGGTAAGGGCTGATTCTTGCTCATGCAACAAAAAAATGTCAATATAATCCCTATCCAGTTCGCGCAAGGCCTTTTCCAAGCTTTCTTGCATGCCGTCTTTGGTATAGGCATATGATTTGCTGGCAATTACCACCTCTTGGGCTCTACCCTGTATGCCTTCTTTGATATGTTCATAGGTGTGATAATATTCCGCTGTATCAATAAAATTAACCCCCGCATCCAAGGCCCGGGCAATCACAGCCCCCCCCTCTTGCACTGAAAGGTTTGCTTGCAAAGGACCTACGGTCAAAGCGCCAAAACATAACCGGGATACCCGGATACCCGTTTGCCCCAATTCACGATATTCCATCACAGCCCCTTATCCACCCTTCACATTGTTCCTGAAACTTATTTCATGCCAAACCTCTTAAAGAACAAAATACCCTGCAAAGCAGGGCTATTTTTCCAAATATTCTTTTACCAATTCCTCTAACAATTCATCCCGTTCCAATTTACGAATCAGACTGCGCGCATTGTCATGACTGGTAATATAAGCAGGATCCCCCGATAGCAAATACCCTACAATTTGATTGATGGGATTGTACCCTTTTTGCTTCAGGGCGGAGTACACCGTAAGCAATATCTCTCTGGCTTGATTAACCTCCTCGGCTTGTACTTTAAACATCACTGTTTCTTCAAATACATCCTTTGTCACGGTTTCGTCCCCCCTTAAAATATATGTTCATGATTGTAAGGCAAAGCCTTATCATTGTTACCTTATGTATTCATTCATTCGCCATCATTTTTTCTTTTCCTTTTTTTATTTTTCCACCAAACAAAGTAAAATCCTACCTTTACAAAGGGCAAGCCTAAGCCCGCCCTTTGTAAACTTTTTTTGTTTATAGTTGCCCCAACACAACGGATTTGGCTTTATCCAAAGCCTCCTGGATGCGTTGTACATTTTTCCCGCCAGCTTGGGCCATATCCGGCCGACCGCCGCCATTGCCATCCACCACAGCTGCCACTTCTTTGATGATTTTTCCTGCATGCAACCCCTTGCTTTGCAAATCCTTGCTCACAGAGGTTACCAAATGCACCTTATCGCCCCCAGCAGTGGCCAACACCACCACACCGCTTTCCATGCGTTCCCGCAATAAATCCAACATTGCCCGCAGGCTGTCCATATCCCGGTTCGACACTTTGGCGGCCAAGAAAGGAACGCCTTTTAATTCTGTCACGCTTTCCAACATGCTCTGTACTTCAAAATGAGCCAATTTAGCCCGCAATGCTTCAGCTTCCCGTTCCAATTCTTTATGCTCTTTCACCAAGGATTCCACCCGGTGCACCACTTCATGGGCACTGGTTTTGACAGCCTCAGCCATAGCTTCCAACTGCTGGTCCTTATCATGAATATAGTGCAAGGCTCCTTCTCCAGTTACAGCTTCAATCCGGCGCAATCCTGAACCAATGGAGCTTTCTCCCAATATCTTACACAAGCCAACTTCCGCTGTATTGCTCACATGGGTACCTGCACAAAGCTCGGTACTAAAATCTCCCATCTGAACCATACGCACTTGTTCCCCGTATTTTTCCCCGAACAAAGCAGTGGCTCCTGCTGTCTGCGCCTCTTGCAAGGAACAAATGGAAGTTGTTACAGGAAGACTTGCCAGTATGTTTTGATTGACAATGCTTTCAATTTGTAACATTTCATCCTTTGATACTGGACTCAAATGGGTAAAGTCAAACCGTAACCTATCGGGATCCACCGATGAACCGGCTTGATTGACATGCTCTCCCAAAATACTTTTCAGGGATTTATGCAGCAAATGGGTGGCTGAGTGATTGCGGGCCACTGCTTTACGCCGCTTTTGATCCACCGCAACCTTGATCACATCATTTTCCCGCACCATGCCTTGGCTAATACGTCCTTTATGCACAATCAACCCTTCCACAGGTTTGAATACTTCCCGTATATCAATGGAAACCTCTGCCCCTGTAACCAAAGCATAATCTGCCACTTGCCCCCCTGCTTCCGCATAACAAGGCGTGCTATCCAAAATGAGCTGAATCTCTTCGCCAGCCACTGCTCTATCTGCCCGTTGCCCTTCTTTATATAAGGCCAACACCCGGCTTTCTGCTTCCAAGGTGGTATAGCCCACAAATTCCGTTTCTCCATGGGAATCCCGGAAATCCTTATATTGAGACCCCATTTCGGAAATATATTCCGTTTCCTGCCGGGCATTGCGCGCCCGTTGCCGCTGTTCTTCCATGGCTTGGGTAAAACCGTCCTCATCCACACCCAATCCATTTTCCTCCGCCATCTCTTTGGTCAATTCCAAAGGAAAGCCGTAAGTATCGTACAATTTAAATGCATCCAGGCCGCTAATTACCTTTTGTCCAGCTTTTTCCGCCTCTTGCACCAATTTATTTAATATTTCCGTTCCTTGGGATAAAGTTTCCCCAAACCGTTCTTCCTCTGTGCGCAATACTTTTAACACATTATCTTTGTATTTCTCCAATTCTGGATATACAGAAGACATTTGGGCAATAATGGCGCTGGATACTTTATATAAGAAAGGCTTTGTTTCTCCCAACAAACGGCCAAAACGTACAGCCCGCCGGATCAGCCGCCGCAAAACATATCCTCTGCCTTCATTGGAAGGAAAGGCGCCGTCAGCCACAGCAAAGGTAACAGCCCGGCAATGATCTGCAATCACCTTTAAAGCCAAATCTGTTTTTTGATCCGTCCCATATTGCACCCCAATTTCATTGGCTGCAAAATCCATGATTTCCCGAAAGATATCCGTATCAAAATTGGAAGGAACATTTTGCAGCACTGACGCTACCCGTTCCAAGCCCATCCCTGTATCAATGCCCTTGCTTTCCAAGGGGGTATAATTTCCTGCTTCATCCCTAAAAAATTGAATAAACACCAAATTCCATATTTCGAGATAGCGATCACAATCACAACCTACAGCACAATCCGGTGAGTCGCATCCCTTATCTGCGCCTAAGTCTACATAAATTTCTGAGCAAGGCCCACAGGGTCCCACGCCGATCTCCCAGAAATTCGTATCCTTGTCCAACCGTACGATGCGGTCCGCTGACACGCCCACATCTTTATTCCAAATTTCAAAGGCTTCATCATCATCCAAATAAATGGTAATCCACAAAGATTCCACAGGCATTTCCAGGCATTTGGTTACAAATTCCCAGGCCCAAGGAATGGCTTCTTTTTTAAAATAATCACCAAAGGAAAAGTTGCCCAACATTTCAAAAAAAGTATGGTGTCTCGCTGTACGACCAACTGATTCTATGTCAGGGGTACGCAAAGATTTTTGGCATGTGGTTATCCTTCGCACCTCTGGCTTTGCTGCTCCTGTAAAATAGGGTTTAAAAGGAACCATTCCGGCAGCAGTCCATAAAATACTGGGATCATTCGCCGGAATCAAAGATGCACTGGGCAATCTTTTGTGACCCTTACTCTCAAAAAACCGCAAATACGCCTCCCGAATTTCACTCCCGGACATTCTTTTCAAGAAAATCACTCCAACTTTTTTTCTAAATTTTATACATTCCGTTTCACAAACAATGATCTAGATACTATTACCCCATTTTGTTCTGTTGTATTGGTTTTTATTTATACCCTAGCTGCCACTTCATGTAAATGATTTGCAGCTGAAAATTAATTTTTCTGTCATATATGCGGGAAGTGTTTATTCTTTTGTCGAACTTTTATGATGCAATCTTACGCCAGGCAAAGGAAACTATGATTTTGACCACTGCTGCCAGAGGCACAGCCAATAACATGCCCATTAAACCGTATAATTTCCCCCCAGCCAATAAGAAAACAATCACTGCCAAAGGATGCAAGCCCACCTTATCCCCCAACAATTTGGGCGAAATCACATTGCCTTCCACTTGCTGCATAATAAAAAATACCAAAACAACTTTGAAAGCCAGCCACTTGGAGGTTAATAAAGCCAAAGCCACTGCTGGGATTGCCCCAATAAAAGGACCAAAATAGGGAATCAGCTCCATAAGCCCGGCGAAAATTCCTAAGGTTAGGGCAAAATCTACCCCCAAAATCCAAAGGCTTAGACCCATCAAACAGCCCACAATCAAAGCCACCAGTAAATAGCCTTGGACATAGCTTTTCAACACCTGGTTGATGTCCCTGAGCAATTCCAAGGCATCCATCCGCCAAGACTTGGGCAACAGCCGGGCAAAATCAGTTTTAAACCGCCTCATATCTTTTAGTAGATAAAAAGCCAAGACTGGCGCTAAAATAATATTCAAAATATGGCCGAACAAACCAAGCAATGATTCTATGGCCCGTTCTGCCATAGCAAGAATCCTTTGTTCCACTTGTTTGATACAGCCATCAGCAATTTCTCTCATTTCTTGGGGCAATCCTGCCTTGCTGTATCGTTCCTGCACGGTTTCACTGATATCTTGAATCTGCTTGGTATAGGTGGGCACAGCATCAGCCAATGTATTCAATTGATCTACCATCTTGGGAATCCCATATATCCCTAGAGCCACAGCAATAATGGCCATGGCCAGATATACAATTAATATGGAAACCACCCGGCTGGTTCCTTTTTTCTCCACTGCATCCACCATTGGGCTAAGCAAATAAACCAGCACTGCTGCCAAAACAAAACTGGATAGGGCGCCCTGGAGCAAACAAAGAACAAAAATAGCCCCTCCAACCATGACACCATAAAATAAGCCCCGTTGCACCCTCCGATTTGACCACCAAGCCAACTGTTTCGCCCCTTTTTATGTAACGTTTTACCTACCCTTTATATATTTGGAATCAAAAAATCAAATACAGGTGATTGAAACAAAAAAGGCTGCAACACATCCCTTATAGTTCTACTTATCTGTGATACAAAACAGATATTACTTTGTTTGTATCAGTAAGGAACCAAGGTTTGCGGCAACCATATATCAACCCATACATTGCAACGGCTTTTCCTATAAAAACTATATCAAACATTCATTATTTGGATCAAAGGCAACCAGACTACCATCTTCCGCAACTTCATAAATTTGTACGCCTTCTTTATTCAACCGATACTCCACACAACAATCCCAGCAATAATATTGTTCCACGCCTACTTTACCAGTGGCTTTTCCCCCACAAATTGGGCATTGCAACACACTTCGCCTCCTACACCTTTCTATTGCTAGTATAACCATTTTGCCTAAAAAAATGCGTCAGCCAATTTGTTGCAAGCAATAAAAGGGATATCAATGGCCCAGGAATATGAAGTTACCCTTGTGAAGCGATGCAAACCATCTAATCATCATATCTTTTATATTCTGCCATATGTATATATTTAAAAGTTATATCTTATAAATATATACATATCTTATTGTTTTTATTTCCTACCTGTAATATCATAAAATCGACCACCAAAAGGGGGGAATTCCTTCATGATTAAACGAGAATTATACCTGAGACGTATTCGTCCTTTCATCGGAAACGATCTGGTCAAGGTTTTAACAGGCATTCGCCGCAGTGGGAAGTCTGTGATGCTAGATCTGATAAAAGATGAACTAATGGCCTCCAATGTGAGCGAAAAACAATTCATCTCCATCAATTTTGAAAACATGAGCAACGCGCATCTTTGTACCGCCGAAGCTCTTCATGTAGAAATCTTGAAGCGCACCTCGGAAATCAGCGGCAAAGTCTATCTCTTCTTTGATGAAATACAGGAAGTGGAAAGCTGGGAAAAGTGCGTCAACTCCTTCCGGGTAGAGCTGGACTGCGACATTTACATTACCGGCTCAAACGCAAAGCTGCTTTCTGGCGAGCTTGCCTCCTATCTTGCCGGACGGTATGTTGAATTCATCATTTACCCCTTTTCCTTTGGCGAATTCACCGAGCTTTATCGAACTGTGTTTTTGGACAGTACCACAGCGCAGTGCTTCACCAGGTACCTGACCGCAGGCGGTATGCCATATCTGAGTAACCTTCAGTATGCCACGGAACCGAGCTTCCAGTATTTGCAGGATCTCTACAACTCGGTGGTTCTCAAGGATATCGTAAAAAGAAACAAGATACGTGATGTTGATTTGCTGGAGCGTATCATCGCTTATATCATCGCCAACATCGGAACAACCTTCTCCGCAACAGCGATCTCTAAATATTTTAAGAACGAGGGACGCACTGTTGCGCCCGAAACCATCCTCAATTACATCAAGGCGTGTGAGGATGCCTTCCTGTTCTACCGGGTTAAGCGGCAGGATTTGCAGGGCAAGAAGCTCCTCACGGTCAACGAAAAATACTACATGGCCGACCATGGCATCCGGGAAGCGGTTTATGGCGGCAATATGCGGGATATCAATCTCATACTCGAGAACATCGTATATATGGAGCTATTGCGCCGGGGCTATACTGTTACAGTGGGCAAAGCTGCTGAAAAAGAAGTCGATTTTGTCTGCGAAAAGCAGGGCGAAAGGCTGTATGTCCAGGTATCGTATCTGCTTGCATCAGAGGAAACAATCAAGCGTGAGTTCAATGCATATGACTACATCAGGGATAACTTCCCGAAATACGTTGTCTCGCTGGATGAGTTTGACATGAGCCGCAATGGGATCAAGCACCGAAATATCCGGCATTTCCTTACCGCACCAAAATGGAATTAGCTCATCAAGGAAACCATTATAGTCAAGCCTATGGCGGTTTTTTTATACCAAAGTCCTTATTGTTAGCTGCTATTCGTGTGTCTCCCCTGTTTCCTCATACAGAAGTTGTGAAAGGCCATTTAGCGGTTAAGGTTAAATTTTAAGGAATGGTATTTAGTAAGAAAACTGCCTAAATTCCAGAGAAGTCATTTGTAAAGTGAAAAAGTGCAAACAGCTCCACCAATGCAACAAAATTAGATATATATCTATGACACTCATGGAGAAAATTCATGGCTGAAAAAGAAGACTGGCCCAAAACCAAGTGACCACAAGAAAGAGGCCCTTGCATGCCGAGGATATGGCAAAGGGCGTGTTTATCCCCAGCAGCAGCTTGCTCAAGGAATTGGCGAAAAGTAACTCCTTGCCATATAAAAATGCAATTAAGAAATTTGAACCTACAAACAGGATGAAAAAGTCTCTTGATTTACAGTCGAAAACCGCAGCAAATCATTAAACTATTTCTTTTCCAAGTAAACAAAACGCAATTCATCATTCATGTTTTTTTCTTGAAAGCTCTTATAGCCGAGGCGTTCATATAGCTGTATATTACCTTTGCTACGTGTACTTGTAAATCATTCATATCGTTTATTTGGATATCTATGTTCGATTTCCAAAAGTAACTTTGTGCCAATACCTTTTCTTTGCCAATCCGGGTGGACAATTAACTTGCCAATATACACTGTATCATTATCACAGTAGGCTCTTACAGAACCTATAATTTTATCATCTTCATGAACTACTTTTAGTATAGTCCCTTTTTTATATTCCGATCTAAGTTCCTGTAATGTCTGTTTTAAAGGTGGAATATCTGAGCTACTAAACAATTTTGCTTCACTTTGATAAGCAAGATACTGTAAGGCAAGTATTGCTTGTAAATCTTCCGCCGCCGCTTTTGTAATAACCATAAGAATACCCCTCCTTTGTTCCTATGGGCATTTACCCATTCATGTTAAATTTATATTTTGATGCCCACAATCAACCACACACCTTATTAGGAGCAGGGGCCATTCTGGAAAGTCTTTTTAGACGAAATTCCAAACATGACCGCTGAACAAATCCGGGACGTAACGTACTGACCATTGTCCTACATACCAAAGCAACAACCGGTCTGTTATTTTGCGGAAATACCCTCCCTAAACAATAACCACATAACGCTGGCGTTGCCTCTGTTAGTTTGAACGGGGAGCTACTGGGAAGGCCGGGGAGCGTACCCAGGGAGCAGGAAGGCCTGACCGAATCTGCAGACTTCAAAGCCAAGTGAACAAAAAAAGCACCCATGCTATTATTGGCTTGCATGGGTGCTTTCTTTGAGACTCATGGCCTGCATTTCTATTTGCGTATTCACCATGGAACTGGACGAAAGCCAACTCCACGGGCATATGATTATGAGTCTAGGGACAGACCCTTTGAATGGTTCCCCCGCCAATCACCCAATCCCCCTGGTAATACACCACCGCTTGTCCCGGCGTTATGGCCCGCTGGGGCTCTGCAAATTGAACCAAAATATGGCCCTGGGATAAAGGGACCAAAGAGGCTGCAGCAGCACTGCCATTATATCGTATCTTTGCCTCCACCTGTATGGGATTGGTTAACTGCTCAAAGGGAATAAAGGCATTGTCCGTTGCTTCCAAGGAAGAAGCAAATAAATCCCCATTGTCTCCCAATACCACATCGCCGGTTTGAGCCCGCAAAGCCACCACATACATGCGTTTCCCAAAACCAGATCCCAGTCCTCTGCGCTGTCCAATGGTATAAAAAGGAACCCCTTGGTGTTGTCCAATGACTTGTCCTGCAAGATTCACAAAACAACCGGGCTTTATGGCTTCCCCCACCCGTTGCTTTAAAAAGGCATTATAATCATCATGGGGAACAAAACATATTTCTTGACTTTCTGGTTTATGAGCCACAGGCAATTTCCATTGGGCAGCCATATGACGCACTTGCTCTTTGGTATACCCCCCCAAAGGCGTCAGAATCTTGGCAAGTTGCTCTTGGGTTAAATGATACAACACATAGCTTTGATCCTTTCGTTGATCCACGCCTTTTTGCAGCAAATACCGGCCTGTTGCTTTATCCCGGGATAATCGCACATAATGGCCAGTGGCCAGATAATCAGCGCCCTCTGCCATAGCCTTTTGAAGCAAAAGGGTAAACTTCATATGCTGATTACAAGCAATACAAGGATTCGGAGTTTGTCCAGATAAATAAGCATGGATAAAATATTGGATCACTTGCTTTTCAAATTCTTGATGTACATCCAGTACAAATAAAGGAATCTCCAATGCCTGGGCTACTTTACGGGCATCTTCCACCGCTGCCTTTGAACAGCAACCCCCTTGGGCTTTTTCAGCAGCAGTATTTTCCACCTGCATGGTTAAACCAAATACCTGATATCCCTCAGTCAATAAAAGAGCAGCGGTGACTGCACTGTCTACTCCACCGCTCATGGCCACCGCTACCTTTGTTTGCTCTTTTTCTTTCCTGGTCATTGTATTTTTTCACCGCCAGCCCATTTTGCTTCTTAACCCACAAAAACATCTTACATTCTTGCTGGCTATATACACTGTTCCCAAACCTAGGCTCCTTGTTTATCTTGATAATCTTGAATGGCTGCGTGCAAAGCATCAGCTGCTAGATTGGAACAATGCATTTTTTTGGGCGGCAAACCGTCCAACGCTTCTGCCACCATCTTATTGCTGATTTGCATGGCTTCGTCCAATGTTTTGCCCTTTACCATTTCTGTCACCATGCTGCTGGTGGCTATGGCAGCGCCACAACCAAAGGTTTTAAATTTAACATCTTCAATAACATTATCCTTGACCCGCAGATAAATCTTCATAATATCTCCACAGGTGGGATTGCCCACTTGTCCCACTCCGTCCGGATTCTCAATTTCCCCTACATTTCTCGGGTTTTCAAAATGATCCATCACTTTTTCTGTATACATAAACCCAAACCTCCTCTAACCCGTGCTGGTTCCAAGTTTTACTCTTTTCTTCTATCTTCGCCCCTACAATTTACATGTAGAATGGGATTTACAAACATCACATTGACCACTGGCAGCGAATTCATTCTCTTGATCCAAGGGTGACATGGCCCGCAATCTCTCCACAATGGGAGGCATGATTTCCAAGAAATAATCCACATCTTCCATGGTATTGTCCCGTCCTAAAGTAAGACGAATGGACCCGTGGGCAATTTCATGGGGAATTCCCATGGCCAGTAACACATGGGAGGGTTCCAGAGACCCGGATGTACAAGCAGATCCACTGGAAGCAGCTACGCCTTTTAAATCCAAGCTCAAAAGCATGGACTCCCCTTCAATATATTCAAAGGTAAAACTGGCATGATTGGGCAAACGCAAGGTTGGATGGCCTGTTAACTCCACGTTGCTGATTTTGCCGGTTACCTCTTGAATCAAGCGATCCCGCATGGCAGTCATCTTTTCCGCTTCTTCTTTTAAATCCCGTACAGCCAGCTCTGCAGCCAAGCCCATGCCCACAATGCCAGGTACATTTTCCGTACCAGCCCGCCGCAAACGTTCTTGGGCCCCACCATGGAACAAGGATTGTTTCCAACGGGTTCCTTTGCGCACATAAAGGGCGCCTACCCCCTTGGGGCCATAAAATTTATGGGCTGCCAAGGAAAGCAAATCCGCTTGCAAATCATCCACATGCACAGGAATCTTCCCAAAGCTCTGCACTGCATCCACATGCATCAAAATCCCTTTTTCATGGGCCAATTTACTGATTTCCTGAATGGGCATAATGGTACCCATTTCATTGTTAGCATGCATAATGGTAATCAAAATGGTTTTGTCCGTAATAGCAGCAGCCACATCTTCCACACTGACCATCCCATATTTGTCCACCGGCAAAATGGTAATGGTAAACCCTTCCTTGCCTAAAGCTTTTACAGTATTCAGCACTGCATGGTGCTCCACAGCGCTGGTAATGATATGATTACCCCGGTTTTTATTGGCCATAGCCACACCATGAATGGCCATATTATCCGCTTCAGTTCCCCCGCTGGTAAACACAATTTCAGTTGGATTGGCTCCAATGGCCTGGGCCACTTGTTCCCGGGCCAAATCCACCTCTTTGCGGGCCTGCCGGCCGAAATAATGCAAGCTGGTAGGATTGCCAAAACTGTTTTTTAACTGTTCATACATCACCTCAGCCACTTCCGGTCTTACCGGTGTTGTGGCGCTATGGTCAAAATAAACTCTGCGCACAGTTCCAAACCTCCTCTGGATTCAAAACTATCCCCCATCATGGGCATCTAAAAAGCTGCCTTTAAGGATAGGGATAAAATTTTTCTTATTTGTTGTACCTAGGGTTAACAAATAAAAGCCAATTAACAGCTTTTGTTATTTTTATTGGTTTGATTCACCTTCTCTGCTTCCCGGCACATGTCATCCAAACTAATGGAATCAAGCACATCCACAATGCTGTCCCGTACCCGGGCCAAAACAGTTCTGGTAATGCAAACATCCGCATTATCGCAATCTATGGGTTGTATCTCATTGACGCATTCCACTGGCGCAATGGGACCTTCCAGGACGCGAATGATATCTCCTACTTTAATTTCACCCGGTTTTTTAGCCAACATGTAGCCCCCTTGGGCTCCCCGCACACTTTTCACCAATCCCGCTTTGCGCAATACAGCAATCAATTGCTCCAAATAATATTCCGGCAAATTCTGGCGCTCTGCCACGCTTTTTAAGGGAATGGGTTCATTGTTATCATGTTGCGCTAAATCAAACATAGCTTTTAGCCCGTAATGCCCTCTGGTGGAAAGTTTCAACCCCCCCACCTCCAATATCAAACATTTCTGCTTAGAACCAACAATATTTCTATAGCAGTCATCGAAGTTATGAACACCACCTCTTTTACACTACGCCAAAGCCTTTGGAAAGCAGAGTAAATTACTCTGCTTTCTCCGGCCTTATCTTACCATGGGATTAAGGGGAAGTCAATAATTCCGACCATTTTAGTCTGTATTATACCCCTAAAAATACTTTCCCCTTGGCAAAATGCTTGTCCTACCCCTTTTTTCCGCTGTCCTTTGGTTTTATCATTTTACTTTCCCAGCCATGCTCAGAAGGAAAATAAAACTGTTGGCCTAACAAATTATCTGGTAAATATTGCTGTTCCACATAATGACCGGGATAATCATGGGGATATAAATAAGCTTTGCCCGGAGTACGTCCTGCCATTCGTTCCAATTTTCCATAACTGCTATCCCGCAAATGTTTGGGCGGTGCCAAAGCTTCTTCTTCTTGCACTGCTTTCATGGCTGCATCAATCCCCTTTACCACAGCATTGCTTTTGGGAGCCAAAGCCACATACAAAGCCGCCTGGGCCATGATAATCCTTGCCTCAGGCAATCCAACCCTTTCCACCGCTTGGGCAGCGGCAGTGGCCACGGTTAAGGCCTGGGGATCTGCCAAGCCCACATCCTCTGCAACATGAATCATAATCCTGCGACAAATAAAAACCGGATCATCACCAGCATAAATCAGCCGCGCCAACCAATACAATGTAGCCTGGGGATCCGAACCCCGCATACTTTTGATAAAAGCAGAAACCACATCATAATGCTCATCTGCCCGATCATATTGGAGCACCCTGCCTCCTCCCAGTTCGCAAGCCAACTCCATGGTCACCACCCGGACACCTTCTTGGTCCGGGGAAGTTGTAAGTACCAATAGCTCCAAAGCATTTAGAGCTGCCCGGGCATCACCATTGGCCACACCAGCAAGATAAGAAAGCACCCCTGGCTCTAGGTTGACCTGATAGATGCCCAAACCTCTTTCCTCATCTTCCAGGGCTCGTTGCAAAATTTGCATCAAACCAGCCCGGCTAAGAGGCTCCAGCCGAAACAAACGGGAACGGCTCAGCAAAGGACGGTTTACAGAAAACAAGGGATTTTCAGTGGTAGATCCGATTAACACCAATAAACCGTTTTCCACAAAAGGCAAAAGCGCATCCTGCTGGCCTTTATTAAAACGATGAATTTCGTCTATAAACAGCACTGTTCCTTCCCGGTACAGCGACATCCTTTCCTTGGCCTCTGCCACCACCCGGCGGATATCAGCCACCCCAGCCATCACAGCATTGATGGTTTCAAAATGACTTTTGGTCATCCCAGCAATGATTTTAGCCAAAGTGGTTTTTCCTGTTCCCGGAGGTCCGTGCAAAATGATGGAACGAAGCACATCCCCTTCAATGGCCCTGCGCAAGGGAGTATTCGCCCCCACAACTTCAGTTTGCTCTGCAAATTCATCAAATGTCCTGGGACGCATCCTCTCTGCCAAAGGAGCTTTGCGTTCTGCCGTTTCCTTGGCAGCATGGTCAAACAAATTGTCCATCCCAACACCCCCGCAAAAATAGAACCTTTGTTTGTCCAGATTGTACCATAAAAAGCCCTGGTGTGCCTAAAGTCTTGTTGCAGTCAATGAAAAACTTACTGACACATAAAAATCATTTGCCGGACGAAAGCATTTCATGCTACTACACAAAAGTGAATTTTATTGAAAACTTTAGCCTAATAGGATATGTTTCAGTCCTATTCACAATGTTTTCTCATATATCAATTTAATCCAACAATGTGCTATCTTAAACATTCCAGTCAATTCCAATTAATCAATAAGAAAGCCGGTTATCAATTTAACCGGCTTTCTGAATCAGGGCGAGGAAATCATCACCCAAACGGGTCAAGCTACATATTTTACTTTTCCCTTCTGTGGATACATCAACCAAACCCAAAGCATACAACTGCATCACTACATGATCAAGCACCGCTCTTTTCACTTTCGCAGTGAGAGACAGCTCCTCTTTGTTCATGCTGCCTTGGTCCACCAAAGCCACCAATACGCGCTCTGCTTCTTCTGGCAACCGGTCGTTTACCTTTTTAAAATAATCTGCCAAGGATGTTCCTACCATACTTTTACCTCCTGCATTCAGTAGCTACTAATAGTATGGTCATTTCTTTAATTAAATAATACATTGTGCTGCCAAATTATTTTACCTAAATTAATTACCTAAAAACCTTGTCCAGGCTTTCTTTTAATTCTTTTTTGCTTTTAAACCCTTCAAAACGGCCCAGCTCTTGCCCATTTCGGTACACCACCAAGGTTGGAACCCTGTTAACCTGGGACTTGATGGTTGTGGCCTTGTTTTCATCCACATTCAAAGTTGCCACCACAATGTTATGCTGATATTCTAAGATCAATTCATCCAAAATCGGAGCAAGCATTTTACAAGGATTGCACCAATCCGCCTGAAAATGTACCACCACAGGCTCTGACGTTGAGGCAAGCAAAGCTTGGAATGTACCATCCGTTACAATTTGCATTGGTTCTGGCAAATCAACCATCCTCCTCCATGTTTGTTCCAGCCAAACAATATTTTTTGATAAAACGATTTGCTGTCAAATCTTATTTGTAAACAAAAGGATTGGTCCCCTTGCTTTTTATGTACGATTGGTTTAATAAATCCTTTACCACAAAACCAGCCAAAATCAATCCAGCCACAGAAGGGACAAAGGAAATGCTGCCGGGAATTCTACCTTCTCCTCCTATCGTCTCCCCAGTGGTACAGGGCTGTTCGGTGGAATAAACCACAGGAATGCCTTTCATAACACCCCTTTGTCTTAAACGCCTTCTTACCACTCTGGCCAGGGGACAAACTGTAGTCTTGGAAATATCATCTATTTGGAAGGCAGTGGGATCTAATTTATTCCCTGCCCCCATACTAGCTGCCACAGGAATATGCTGGGTTACACAAAAATACAGTAAATCCACTTTGGCTTCCACATCATCAATGGCATCCAAAACATAATCCAGGCCAATTTTGATAAAATCAGGTCCCTGCCCTACCCCATAGCGTTTATAACAGGCCTCCACCTCTACCCTGGGATTGATGCTGCGCATCCGCTGGGCTGCCACTTCTACCTTTGCTTGTCCAAGGGTTTCTTCCAAGGCATACAATTGCCGGTTTATATTGCTCATTTGGACCACATCATCATCTACCAATAAAAATTTGCCTACTCCAGCACGACATAGCGCTTCCGCTGCATAGGAGCCAACGCCTCCCAACCCGAATATAGCCACCCGGGCTGCCGCAAGTTTATGCAACGATTCCTCCCCAAGCAAAAGAGCTGTACGGGAAAATCTGGATTCCAATCCGTTGTTCCCCCTTTTTGCTAAACCAAAACAAAGGTTGTTGCTAGCAACAACCTTTGTTTATACTTCTAATATATTTTATTTCTAACATATTCTATATTCCTGTAACATCCTATTACAAGGTATTATAGTGACAAATAAAATAAAAAACAACCCCACTCATACCGTGAAACCCCAGAGTTTCCTTGAACCTGTTCTCACAGGTGGGTGCCCTCCTGTTTGTTTTTTACTTTCCCTTTGCCAGGGACCTGTAAGCTGCAACCAGAGTGAGGCTCCCTATCAAGCAGTGTTGGCTCAAAACCCCAAGATTAACACATGCACAGCAGGGTTATATCCTTATGTCTTTATGGTATCATATCAGAACTGCCATGGCAAGATCCAGAAAAATTTACCCCTTTATAAACGCAGTTTCCACTGAAAACGACAAAATTTTCTTTTGTTTCTTATTTGCTGTTTTGTTGTACCCCTTTGGGTTGTTTGACATCCATCCGTATATGGAGTTCCTTAAGCTGCAAGGGATCCACTGTATTGGGGGCATTTGTAAGCAAACAAGTGGCGCTTTGGGTTTTGGGGAAAGGAATCACATCCCGAATGGTTTTCTTGCCTGCCAGTAACATTACCAAACGGTCAAAACCAAAGGCAAGCCCTCCATGGGGTGGGGTTCCATAATCAAAGGCTTCTAACATGAAACCAAATTTCTCCCGAGTATCCTCTTGTTCTAACCCAATGGCCTTGAACACGCTTTCTTGCACGTCCCGTTGGTGGATACGAATACTGCCGCCTCCGATTTCTACCCCATTGAGCACCATGTCATAAGCCCTGGCCCGCACCTTGCCAGGCTCAGTTTCCAATAAAGCAAAATCCTCTTCCTTGGGCGCCGTAAAAGGATGGTGCATGGCTTCATAACGTTGGCTTTCCGGATTGTATTCAAACATAGGAAAATCCGTTACCCACAGAAAGTGATATTGCTCTTCCGGTATAAGCCCCAAACGTTCAGCCAGATGCACCCGCAAAGCGCCCAAAGAAGCCCAAACCACCGCCGGCTCGTCTGCCACAAACAAAAGTAAATCCCCTGGCTGGGCTTTCATTCTGCTTAAAATGGTATCCATCTCTGGCTGCCCAAAGAACTTAGCAATGGGTGATTTTACCCCTTCTTCTGTTACAATAAAATAAGCTAAGCCCTTGGCCTTATAGATGTTGGCAAAGGCTGTCAAATCATCAATATCTTTACGGCTATAAGTCCCGCAACCTTTGGCATTGATCCCTTTAACAAAACCACCACTGGCCAAAGCACTGGTAAAGACCTTAAAATTACATTGTTGGGCCACATCGCCAATATCCACCAATTCCATGCCAAAGCGGGTATCCGGCTTATCTGAACCAAATCGATCCATGGCTTCTTGATAGCTTAAGCGGGGAAATGGAAGGGACAAAGAAATCCCCTTGGTTTGGGCGAAAATATGGGCAATCAAGCCTTCCATTAAAGTCATAATATCATCTTCATTGATAAAAGACATTTCCAAATCAATTTGCGAAAATTCGGGCTGCCGATCTGCTCTTAAATCCTCATCCCGGAAACAACGGGCAATCTGATAATAACGATCCATGCCACTAACCATCAGAATTTGTTTAAACAATTGGGGAGATTGAGGCAAAGCATAGAAATGTCCGGGATTCACCCTGCTGGGAACCAAATAATCCCGGGCTCCTTCCGGCGTACTTTTATTTAGAATCGGGGTATCAATTTCCCAAAAACCATGGTCAGCCAAATACGCCCGGGAAGCCCGGGCCACATCGTGACGCAATTGGACTGCATATTGCATTTCTGGCCTTCTTAAATCCAAATACCGATAACGCAAACGCAAATTCTCATCCACATCTACCCCATCTTCCACATAAAAAGGCGGGGTTTTGGCTCGGTTTAAAATACGCAAGCTTGTACACAATACATCCACAGCACCAGTGGGTAAGGCAGGATTTTCTGTTCCCTCAGGCCTGGGTCCCACGGTTCCTTCCACAGCCAACACATACTCACTGCGCACAGTTTCAGCCTTTGCAAAGGCTTCATTGGCTTGTTCTGGGCTAAAGACCACCTGCACAATCCCCGTACGATCCCGCAAATCCACAAAAATCAAACCACCATGGTCCCGTCTTTTTTGTACCCACCCCATCAATACCACTTGCTGCTTCACATGCTCTAAGCGCAATTCCCCGCACATATGCGTTCTTTTCAATGTCCCCATACTTTCAGACATGCTGTAATCCTCCCAGCTTATTATAAAATATCTACACCTTACTACCCATTCTTGCAACCATGCAACTGCAAATTGATAAAACCTACTGATTCCTTGTTTGGGTCAGTAATGTTTCAATCACTTGGGACAACAAAACCTCTTTTTGCTCTCCCTGGGCCATATTTTTGACACTCACAGCCCCTCTGGCCAATTCATCGCTACCCAATAACACAGTGTAACGAGGCTTTAATTTACCAGCATATTTCATCTGCGCTTTTAAGCTTCGGGTTAAATAATCTTTCTCCGCGCTTATCCCTGCCTTACGCAAAGCGGATAACAGCTGCACGGCCTGCTCCTCTGCCTGAACATCCGCCACAGCCACAAACACATCCAAACCCTTAGGCAAAGGCCAGACAATCCCCTGTTGTTCCATGGCCAAGATAATGCGCTCCAAGCCCAAAGCATAACCCACCCCTGGGGTAGCCTGTCCACCACAGGATTCCATCAAACCATTGTACCGGCCACCACCACCAATGGAACTTTGCGCCCCTATGTCCAAGGCCATGATTTCAAAAGCAGTCTGGGTATAATAATCCAAACCACGCACCAACCTGGGATTCACAATATAGGCAATACCCAGTAAATCAAGATTGTGCTTTACCTTGGTAAAATGCGTTGCACAATGTTCACAAAGACAATCCAATGTACTGGGAGCCCCTTGGGATAATTGGGCGCATTGAGCACTTTTGCAATCCAGCATCCGCAAAGGATTCCGCTGGTAGCGGGATTGACAGTTGCCACAAAAACGCTCCAAATTAGGTTTAAAAAAGGCCAAGAGCTTTTCCCGCAATACAGCGCGGCATTGGGGACAACCCACACTATTGATGTGCAAAGCCAAATTTTGCAAGCCCAATTGGTCATAAAAATCCATGGCCATGGCAATGACCTCTGCATCCAAGGCCGGATCATCAGAACCAAAAGCTTCTACCCCCACTTGGTGAAACTGCCGAAACCTGCCGGCCTGGGGGCGATCATAGCGAAACATAGGTCCCAGATAATAAAGTTTCACTGGCTGTGGTCCGGCATTTAAATTATTTTCCAAATAAGCCCTGGCCGTAGCAGCTGTTCCTTCAGGACGTAAGGTCATGCTGCGTTCGCCCCGATCCAAAAATGTGTACATTTCCTTTTCCACAATATCCGTGGTATCCCCCACACCCCGCACAAACAACTCTGTATGTTCAAATATGGGGGTACGGATTTCTTGATAATGATACGCCTGACTGATATTCCGAAACGTATCTTCCACATACCGCCATTTGGCTATTTCCCCTGGTGTAATATCCCCTGTACCCCTAGGCCTGCTCACTACCACGCAAAATCCTCTCCCTATCCATATGGTTTACTAACATCGCAATACATGCGTAAGAAAAATGAAACCCCCGGCCCGGCCATGAAACATCACGTACCAGGAACGGGAGTATATACCCTTTGGGGCTTAAGTGTCCTTTCCGGTATGTATACCCTTTGTCTAAACCTATTCTCCCCCGGGTTCTAAACCCACAGGGGAGTTTATCCAAAACTTCTCCAGGAACCGTTCCTGGGTATTTTCAACATCTCCTTTTCAGACATGCTGTCCCGGAATTTACTTTGGATTTTCCCTTTTTCCAACAATACATTACCTTATAGGTAATGTATACCACATAAATTTTACGCAAAGGGCAAATATTTGTCAACTCCGACCGACCTTATTTCACCTTGCACCAACAATGATTTCCTTCTATGTTGACGACTCCCATTGCTGCATGATTGTTTTACCCGCACTGGCGCCAATTCGATTTGCTCCTGCTTGGATGAACGCCAAGGCTTGGGAAAGGGTTTTAATTCCTCCCGCAGCTTTTATCCCCATATCAGACCCCACCACCTGCCGCATCAACACCACATCTTCCACCGTAGCACCATGGGCTCCGTACCCTGTACTGGTTTTTACAAAATCAGCCCCAGCCCTTTGGGCCAATTGACAAGCAGTTTTCTTCTCCTCTGCTGTCAACAAACAAGTTTCCAAAATAACCTTTACCCTGGCAAAAGTTCCCCCTCCTTTTGCTTGTTGCACAATCTCCCGGATTTCTGCCTCCACCTTGTCATAAAAGCCGGATTTAAGCCACCCAATGTTTAGTACCATATCCAATTCATCAGCCCCATTCCGAAGAGCTTGCTGGGTTTCCGTCAATTTCGCCGCAAAGGTCCCAGCTCCCAGGGGAAAGCCAATCACTGTACACACTGACACTGTGCTTTGGGCCAAATAATCTTGGGCAATGGAAACATAACAAGGGTTGATACACACAGCTGCAAATTCATATTCCCTGGCCTCTTGACAGATTTGAGCAATCTGCTTTTCCGTGGTCTCTGGTTTCAAAAGGGTATGCTCAATCATGCCAGCCAAATCTTTTGCGTCCAATATCTTTTTTTGCCCCTCCATTTTCTTACCCCCTTCTATTCCTTTTGAATCCCATTTTTTGTCATGCCTTTCCATCATCCTAAACAGATATTTGTCTTATCAGCTGCTCTTCAGCATTCTTTCCTTCTCTCTTCAGCTTGCAATGATGACTTGCTATTTTTTCTTCATCACTGGGCGATCTGTCAAAAACATGATATAATCAACATCATTCATATGCAAGGAGTGTTTTCCATGATTTCTGAAGCCTTGGTACTTCGCATCAATCAGTTGGCCCAAAAACAACGGGAAGGAACCTTAAACGAGGCAGAACGTTTGGAACAAAAGCAATTGCGGGAGCAGTATTTAGCTGGTATACGCAAACAAATTGTCACTGCCTTTGATTCCATGGGCTTAAAACCAAAACAAGATGCTTGTTCCCCGAAAAAACCACATGCCCACAGTTGCTCTTGTCACCATTGCCATTCTGAGCAAGAAAAGCAATAGGCATACTTGGCTATGATTTCTTGGCCACACATGCCTAGCAGTAATCCCCAGATGATGGTAAAGTTCGCTTTTCGCTTTTAAGTATCTTAAAAGGAAAAACAAAAGGCGAACTTTGTTCGCCTTTTTATCTTTTATCTATGCAAAAAGGGATTATCTCTTTTTTCTTCCCCAATGGTGGAGGCTGGTCCGTGCCCTGGGTACACACCTGTTTCATCCGGGAATCCCAACAACTTATTTCGAATGGAGGCAATAAGCTGTTGGTGGCTACCACCGGGAAAATCCGAGCGTCCTACGGAACCGGCGAACAATGTATCCCCGGTTAGCAAACGATCCGGCAATACCAACGTAATGCCCCCTAAGGTATGTCCAGGGGTATGCAACACCTTGACTTGCAAAGAACCTACTTCAATACAATTCCCCTCTTGTAACAAACGATCCGCTGGCTGTAAGGCAATACTAGACCCCATGAGGGTGGATAAATTCAATGTTGCATCTGTTAACATGGCAGCATCCTCTTGATGGATCAATACCTGGGCTCCCGTGGCTTTTTGGACCTCAGACAATGCACTGAGGTGATCCACATGCCCATGGGTCAACACAATATAGGCGCATGTTAGTTGTAAGTCCTTGAGCTTTTGCACAATCTTTTTCCCTTCAAAACCAGGATCCACCACCATGGCCAAACGGGTTTTTTCGCATCCCACCAAATAGCAATTGGTATCCATGGGCCCTACGGATAGAGCTTCGAAAATCAAAACAATTCCCCCTTGTGAACAAACCAGTTTTTATTGTTAAAATGTTTTTTTGCTATCCAAAAGCATGGTCACAGGACCGTCATTGATAATTTCCACTTGCATATGGGTCTGAAATTGACCAGTGGCCACAGGCACTTTCAATGCTTTTAACTGTTGAATAAAAACCTCATACAGGGACTTGCCCAGCTCCGCTGGCGCAGCTTGGGTAAAGCTGGGACGTCTTCCTTGATGACAATCTCCGTATAAGGTAAATTGAGAAACCACCAGAGCCGCTCCTTTTGTTTCCAGCAAGGAAAGATTGAGTTTTCCCTCTGTATCCTCAAAAATACGCAACTGAGCCACTTTGCGGGCCAAATAACAGGCATCATCTGGTCCGTCTTCTTGCCCCACCCCTAATAGTATTACCACACCATTTTCTATTTCCGCTACTTTCCGTTCCTTTGCTGTGCCTGGCTCTAGGGTAACAGAGCCCCGTAACACCCGCTGTATCACTGCCCTCATTTTGCCATTCACTCCACATTAAAGTTAATCGGACTACTGGTTCTGTGCACCCCATAGACATCTTTCACCCGGTTGATTCTGGCCATAATATAATCCAGCTGTTCCCTGCTTTTTACATACAAAAGCATTTCAATGGTAGCAGAATCCTGATGTCCTTTGGCACTCACAGAATTGGCGTTTAATTTTAGTTCCACCAATACAGCCAAAATATCGCTGAGCATCCCCGCCCTATCCATGGCCTCTATTTCCAGTTTTACTTGGAAAGGCGCTTGAAAATCCTCATCCCAAGCAACTTCCACCAACCGATCCGTCTCATTACGCTGAAATACAGCCATATTACTACAATCTTGGCGGTGAATGGTAACCCCCCTACCCCGGGTAATATAACCAGCTATGGGATCTCCTGGCACAGGATTACAACAGTTGGCCAAACGAATTAATATATTATCAATACCCCGGACCCGGATTCCTTGCACCGGCCGCCCCCAATCCGGTTTGGCCCGCACTTCCATGGCCAATTGTTGCAGCTCTTCTTCCACAGTTCCTTTTTCCTTGGGTTTTTGATCTCCCTTTAACTTATTCACAATGGACACAGGATTGATAACCCCGTCTCCCACAGCCAAATAAATGTCTTCTAAGGTTTGTAAACTATATCTCTTCCCGATTTCCAGCATTTTATCACTTTTTAGCAAATCCAAGTCAAAGGACAACAATTTTTTGGCCTCTTTTTCCAGCAAATCCTTGCCTTTAGCCACCAATTCTTCCCTTTGGGCCCGTTTAAACCAGTGGCGAATCCTGTTTTTTGCTTGGGAGGTCTTGACAAAAGCCAACCAATCCCTGCTGGGACCAGCTGAGGTTTTAGAAGTTAGGATTTCCACAATATCTCCATTTTTTAACTTATGGTCCAAGGGAACAATTTTATTGTTAATCTTAGCCCCCACACAACCACATCCCACCTGGGTATGTACCCGAAAGGCAAAGTCCACAGGAGTAGAGCCAGAAGGAAGTTCTACCACATCCCCTTTAGGAGTGAAAACAAACACTGTATCTGTAAAGAAATCTATTTTCAGGGTTTCCATGAACTCATGGGCATCTCTTAAATCCCTTTGCCACTCCATCAATTGGCGCAACCAAGCTAATTTCTGTTCCAGTTCTTTGTCCCCTTTGCCCCCCTCTTTATAACGCCAATGAGCGGCAATCCCGTATTCTGACGTGCGGTGCATATCCCAGGTTCGTATTTGTATTTCCAAGGGTTCCCCTTTATAGCCCATGACAGAGGTATGCAAGGATTGATACATATTAGGTTTTGGCATGGCAATGTAATCATCAAACTGCCCTGGGATAGGCTTCCATAAAGTATGCACAATGCCTAAAATACCATAGCAATCTTTCACTGTATGCACAATCATACGCACTGCCATGGCATCATAAATTTCACTTAAATCCTTTTGATTTCTTTGCATCTTTTGATAAATACTATACAAATGTTTGGGGCGCCCTTGAATATCCGCCTCAATGCCCACTTCTTCTAATTTTTCGTTTAAGATTGCAATAGCGCCTTTGATATATTCTTCCCGTTTGACTCTGGTTTTGGCAATTTTTTCGGCCAAATCATAATAAGCTTCAGGATTGATATAACGAAAGGATAAATCCTCTAATTCCCATTTTAATTTATAAATCCCCAATCGGTTGGCCAAGGGTGCATAGATTTCCATGGTCTCCCGGGCAATTTCCTTTTGCTTTGTTTCCTTCTGATAGCGCAATGTACGCATATTATGCAAACGATCAGCCAATTTGATTAAAATAACCCGAATATCCTTGGCCATGGCCAAAAACATTTTGCGTAGGTTTTCCGCCTGTTGTTCCTCTTTGGATTTAAACTCCAAGCGGCTTAATTTGGTTAACCCATCCACCAACAAAGCCACTTCCTTGCCGAATTCCGCCTCAATCTCTGCCAAGGACCATTTGGTATCCTCCACCACATCATGCAACAAACCAGCCAGCAAAGTTTCCAAATCCATTTCCAAGTCAGCCAAAATCATAGCCACATTGAGCGGATGTACAATGTATTCTTCCCCGGAAAAACGGCGTTGTCCCCTATGGGCTTCCTCTGCACAAGCATAAGCTTTGCGCAACAATGACACATCACCACGGGGATTATATTGTATGAACTTTTTCACCACATCTTCAATATCCATATACAATCCCTCCATCCCCGCATGAATGTGTATTTTCTTCATTATACCCCTTCCTTTGGGGTAAAGAAACGAAATTTCTCCCCTAAGCCCTATGTTTTTCTTGTTTTTTGTTTTTAAGCCTTTTTTCTTATATTAAAATCTCAGATTGTTGTTGTTTGACGCCTTCACATAGGGATAACAGTTCCTTCCACCAACCCGTCACCATTTCCCTGGCAGTTTTGCTGGCACAAAAGGCAGCAGAACAGGACAAATCCTTCTTTCCTTTGGTGGGAAGAAGCTGCAAGCGATACACCATACACCCAGGGTGTGGACCTGGCTCCCATTCATACTGCAAAAGGCCTAGCTCAGCAAAAATCCCTAATCCCAAAGCCATGGTCATTTCCCCTGCATTGGTAAGCCCAGCTTGGCGCAAAAAAGAGGGGACAGCTTCGGATGACAGCTGTATTTTGGGCCCCTTACGTCGCATATGGGCATACATTTTTAATAACATCTCCCTGTCAGGAAAACAAGCTGCCGCCATTTTGCTGCAATCCTCAAGCCCTTTTGGGCCAAAGCCGTCGTAAACTTTACAGGCTTGATATTCTGGATTTGTATACCAAAGCTCTTCTTTGGAAAAAGGAGGATCATAGTAAACAATACGTTCCGGCATATGCTCCTCCAGCAAAGGCAGCATTTCCGGCGTTATCACCATCACCAAAGCCTGCTCCCAGGCTTTTTGTAAACAAAAGGTAATCCTGTCTTTTTCCAGCCCTCGATGAAGAAAAACAGCGGGAATTCCCTCCCCTTGCAAGTAAAAAGCCAATTCCACCGTGCGGACAGGACTACAGGCTATGACCAAAGAAGTCCCCGGTCTTTGTAGCAACATTTTTAACCCCCAAGGCCTATGGGCTATGGGATGAAAAGCAGGCTGTAAGGCACAATGTTTGATGGACCCTGCATCCTCTGTTTCTTGTTTCGTTTCCTTCATTCTATGCCCATATGCTTCCCAGGGTACACTGGTGTTTAAAAAAGGAAGCATACAAGAAGCCCCCTGTAACTGCTGTACCGCAAATGTGGGCAAAAAAGCCGCTGTTCCCAAATTTTCCATGGATTGCAAAGCTTCTTCTGGAGACAAAAACATGGTATGTTCCGGCCTCCCCGTCCAGGCAATCTCCTGGCTAGATGGTTTCATATCCATAATCTCCAACTGCACACTGGTTTTTCCATTCCAATGATTGATGGTGGGTACAAAGGCAAGATCCACTGTTTTTGTTTCTTCCAAGGCAGCCAATCGATGGGCTTGATGAAAAGCAATCCCATCCAAAACAACTTGTTCTCCCTTTACCAACAGCTTTACATGCTTATTATCCCGGCCTACACTCCGGCAAGATAATAATTGGGCCTTGTAACAACCCAACAAGGGACCGGGATTTCCCTGGCCCAAGGGAGCCAGCAAAGATATTTCTTCAGCCAAAGACAAAGAAATATCCTCCAAAGACACCAAGCCATCCAAATCCAAGGTAAGGCCCAGGCCATCTTGCACCCTAACCCTAGCCGCATGGTCATTGATGGCTTGGCGAAACAAATCCAAATGTTCAGGGGCCAGGGAAAAACCCACTGCTTGGGCATGTCCGCCAAAGTTTAACAAATATTCTTGACAATGGGCTAAGGCCTCATACAAATGAAACCCAGGAATACTGCGCCCAGATCCCTTTCCTTCACCTTCTGAGGTAAAAGCCACCAATAATACCGGACGACTATATTTTTCCACCAGCCGGGAGGCCACAATTCCGATAACCCCAGGATGCCAGTCCTTTGTCCCTAAAACAATCACCTCTGTGCACAAAGCAGGATTCCCGTCCAACATCCCCAAAGCCTCTGCCAAAACAACGCTTTCTGTTCTTTGCCGGTCCTGATTGATTTTATTTAATTGTATGGCCAAGGCAGCCGCTTCATCCGGATTTTCACTTAGCAATAAATCCACTGCCATGGTGGCGTCTCCCATTCTCCCAGCAGCATTCAGCCGGGGCGCCACCCCAAAGGCAATTTCCCTGGCTCTTAGAGACTCCTCTTTTATCCCAGCCACTGTCAGTAAAGCTTGCAATCCCGGGGAAGAATGGGAAGAAATTTGGGCTAAGCCCTGTTTGACCAACATGCGGTTTTCTCCTTGTAAGTCAACCACATCCGCAATGGTTCCCACGCAAGCCAAATCCAAGTACTCCTGCCATTGTATGGACTCCATGTTTTCTTGCAATATCCCTTGGGCTAATTTCAAAGCCACACCTACGCCTGCCAGCTCTTTAAAAGGATAGGAGCAATCCTTTCGTTTGGGGTTAATGACAGCCAAGGCTGGGGGAAGGATGTCCGGCACCTCATGATGATCCGTAATGATAATGTCTGGTCCCCCAGCGGCCAACACAGCTTGGACCACCTCCAGGGCACTGATCCCACAATCCACGGTAATCAATAAAGAGCACCCCTGGTGCCAGATTTCTTGCACAGCAGGCAAATGCAAACCATACCCTTGGGTTAACCGTTGGGGGATAAAAAATTGGACATTTCCTCCTAAACAGCGTAATACCTTGACCAAAAGGGCAGTGGAGGTAATGCCGTCTGCATCATAATCCCCGTAAATGAATATGTTTTCCGAAAGCCGAAGCGCCTGCTGAATCCGGGCCACTGCTTTTTCCATATCAGCCAGCAAAAAGGGATCATACCATTGGGTAGGCTCTGCCTCTAAATACACCCTTGCTTCCTCAACAGTATAAATACCTCGATTGACCAGCAAACGAGCCAGTACCGCAGAAACCCCCAGCTCATGCTGCAATATATACTCCAAGGCAGGATTGCCTTGCTTTACCTGCCATGTTTTTTCTAGTTTCATGCAATCCCCGCTATCTTTATGTATTCTTTAGATTATATCTAAGGTTTGGTAAGGTGGCAATACTTTGCTGGCTAAGCTCCCTCCCCCAAAAAAAGCCCCCTTCTATTCCTTTGGCTACAGTGATGAATAGGCGAATTTATTGCTTTATTCAACATTATACCAATTTACCCAACCAAAACCCATAACCCCTATAAAAATCAGTTAATATTATCTTTATTTAAACCCAAATAAAATCATTGTTAAAATCACCAATATTTTACCTATATTTTCCTTTAAATGCTTGATAAACCTTTGCTCAATAAAAAAAAGGAACTTCTCTTATTGCAAAAGTTCCTTTTTATGCCATTTTGTATTGTCCAACCAATTCCTCATTGTTGCTAAAAGTGCAGATCAGATTATTCAGGAATGCCAATCATTACAGAAGTAGCTTTGATCACTGCAATTGCCTCAGAACCCACTTTTAAATCCAATTCTTTCACCGCATCCACTGAAATGGTTGCAGTAATACGGTTGCCACCGCCAATGTCCATGATAACAATATCATTGACCTTTCCTTCTTTGATTTCAATGATTTTTCCGGCGATTTGATTTCTGGCACTCAGCTTCATTTTCTCACCTTCTTCTGTTTATCAGATTTTTAAAATCATTTCTTTAGGTGAAAATAGCATTTTTTGTAACCATTGTCAACTGAGCTAAATCTTATTCCTTGTTTTGTTATATTCTGCATTTCCCTAACCATGCAGGAAGCAGAAGTGAACGGATCATTTTGTTTCTTGATTCTCATGGCATACCTAATCATCCAGTTATAAGAGGCAAACAAATTCATACACGAATAGCAAAAACAAGGACTGCAAACCCCAGAATAATCGTTTTTTTGCCAATCCGGCTGGATAAATAGCCGCCTATCACAGGTTAGCATTAGAAATAATAGTCAGCTTCCGAACAGAAGCGAGATATCCATTGCTTGTAAATATAATGCTAAAAAGGCCATAGTAGACCAAAGAGCGGATGGCTACTCTAACACCAATTTCGCAAGTTCACTCCAGTTTGTAATATCGTGTATAGTAGAAAAGTCTGTGTTAATTCCCTGCTCTTTCCAGTGGATTCTATGGTAAGTTTTCCCCCATGTCAGACTAATACCAATAAAAAAGGAAGGGTCTATTGCAATTTTTGGCAATAGACCCTTTTGAAATCCTTGTTCTTTATGCTTTTGATACTATTTCTATCCCTGAATTTGTTATTATTCTTGTATAGCATCTTCCGGTAGATCCTTTGCATCCACTGCTTGACTCAAATCAGGCTCCACAAATTCGTCACCCAATCCTGTAATATTAAATGTTCCTGTACCAGTCATGGTCATTTGAATGGATTGGGGTAATTCTGTGGTATCTGCAGTGTTGGCATCTACAATTTCATCAAGGGGTAAATCAAAATCCACCGTATAGTCCATATCAATTTTATCGCTGATCATGGTTTCTTTGTTGATATAAGCTGTATAAGCAAAGGTCATTTTCATATTGTCTAACATTTTTTCTATATCTACATTTTCATCCTCTTGATCCAAAGCAGGCATCATATCAGATACAAGATCTTTATAACTCTGCATAAATTTGTTCGGATCCATATCAGCTTTTAGCACATAATATTGTTTGCCGTTGATTTCTTGCTCTTCAGCAAATTTCACATCAATGCCGAAATCCTTCATTTGCTGCACAATTTTTAACGGGTCACTTTGTACATCTTGTAACTCTTTCCAAAGGCCTTCATTGATGGGAGAATCATATTTCACCCAACCCACATTGGGTAAATTCATATACATATTTTTATCTGTCATATAGGTTTCCACAGCCATATCTTCCATTGTCAAAGCACCGGATTTCTCTACACTACCAGGGGTTTTTTGAATGGTTTGCTTGACATAAATGGCCATGGGGTCATGGCGGTATTGGGCTTTCATATCTGTGGTGGTTTCCATATTGCCTAAATCCAAATCCTTACCATCTGCTGTTATCTTCATGGTCATATCCATTTTACCATTCATAGAATAGGTATTATAAGCCAATGAAGCAGCATTGGATTTTGCCAATATATCTGTGGGCGTCAGGTTAGCTGTAGCATTCTCGCTTTGGGCTTGTCCCATGATAACCTGCCATTTCTCAGGCACCCATTGTACATCATAACCAAAAGCCCGGGCCACAGAGGCCAAAGGAATAATTGCTGCATTCCCTGCCTTTTCAGGAGCTAAAGGCAGAACCAAGGATTCACCATCCAAGGAAGCAGTGGTATTGCCAAAGGTTAGAACCAAGGATTTTCCATTTTGCTCGATTTTCATTTGATTGTTCGCGGTATCCATGGTTACCGTTGCACCGGTCAAGCGAGCATAATCATCAGTTCCAATCACAGTGTTACCATTTTCCAATTGCAATGAAACGGTTACCAGTTCACCATTGAGTTGCAAAGCCGGTGGCTCTGAAGCCATTGCAGGAACAACTGTTAACAAAGTGAACATTGTAACTGCCAATAAGATACACAACTTTCTTTTCAAAAAAACAACCTCCTTTAAGTTAAACCTGCCTACATTGGGGATACCCTGAAACCGACCAATAAACCATCCTTGATTCTGTCATCACCCCCTTAGCAATGAAACCAGGTTTTCAAACCAGGCACGATTCTCTCTTTCTTTCATAAGTTAGTTATATTCCATTTCAACCTTAAAAAAACCTTCTTATCATTAACCTTCTTATCATGATTTCCTCAATTTGTATTTTAACCCTAAAAAACCCACAAAAATTATTATATTTTTATTTAGCAATTTTGAAACATTTCCTCCCCCTTTCACGTCTATATAGATAGAACATAGATTCATAAAAGCCCAAAGGAGTGTTTAAGATAAGCTATAAACGATTGTATCGTTCTCCCAGAAACCGGATGATAGCTGGTATTTGTGGAGGTTTAGCAGAATATTTTAAATGTGATCCCACCCTGGTACGCTTGATTTATGTGGGTTTATCCATTATTATCCTTCCTGGTATTTTATTGTATCTAATCGGCTGGCTTATTATTCCTCTGGAACCCTCTGGAGGACAAACCATTGATATTACAAAGGACTGATTTCATTTACATTTCTTATTCCAATTGTCCTATACACAATCCGGAGTAAGATCAATCCATAAAAGAAGAAGCATATACTTAGTCCCCTCCACCTTACACTAAGTATATGCTTCTTTCTTATCCAAACGCCTGGTTCATACAAGCATTTTGTTTTCCCCTCGAAACTGGATTGCCTCAGCCAAATGCGCTGCTTCTATTTGCAAGCTATTGGCCAAATCCGCCACAGTTCTGGCTACTTTTAAAATTCGGTTATGGCTTCGGGCGCTTAAATGGAAACGTTGAAAAGCGGATTGCAACAAATTTTTCGCTTCTCTGGTCAGCTCACAATGCTGTTTCACTGCTTTGCCTGTCAAAATAGCATTACATCCTTTGGCTCCCAAAGCAAAACGCGCCCATTGAATTTCCCGGGCTGCTTGTACCCTCTTTTGCATTTGCACTGAGGATTCTCCTATTTGATCTTGGGTCAATTCTTCATAGGTCACCCGGGGTATATGGATTATCATATCAATTCGATCCAATAAAGGGCCGGATAACCGTCCCATATACCGTTGAATCTGGGCAGGATTGCAGGTACATTCCTTCAGCATATCTCCACGAAAACCGCAAGGACAAGGATTACAAGCCCCTACCAACATCCATTGAGCAGGATACTGTACTGTGGCATTTACCCTGGAAATGGTCACAATCCCATCCTCCAAGGGCTGCCGTAAAGCCTCCAAGGCATCTTTATGAAATTCCGGCATTTCATCCAAAAATAGAACACCATGATGGGCTAAACTGATTTCCCCAGGGCGGGGATATTTACCGCCTCCCACCAAAGCAACGGCAGAAGCACTATGATGGGGCGCTCGAAAGGGCCTTTGGGTAAACCGATTTTTTCTATAAGGAAACAATCCTGCCAAACTATATAGTTTGGCTGTTTCCAAAGACTCCTCATCATTCATTCTAGGCATAATACCGGGTACACAACGGGCTAACAAGGTTTTCCCTGATCCAGGGCTTCCCACCATTAGAATATTATGTCCCCCAGCAGCAGCAATTTCCAAGGCCCGCCGGGCGGCATATTGTCCCTTTACCTCTGCAAAATCCGGTTTAGGGGCAAAATCCCTTTCCTCCGGGGTTGCTGCATAGGGCAGAATAGATTCCTGACCGCTTAAAAAACAAACCAATTGGGTCAATGATGCTACAGGATATACTTTTATCTGTTTTACCAATGCTGCTTCTGCAGCATTTTCCATGGGTACCACCACAGAGGCAAATCCCAGCTCTGCTGCAGTCATGACATTGGGTAAAACCCCTGTGACAGCCCGCACTTCGCCATTTAAAGACAGCTCTCCGATAAAAACAAAATCCTGGCAAACCTCTTGGGCAATTTGATTGGTGGCGGCCAGAATGCTAATGGCTACTGCCAAATCATACATGGGGCCTTCTTTTTTTAAATTACCAGGGGCAAGATTCACAATAATTCGTTTCACGGGAAATTCAAAACCCGAATTTTTAATGGCTGTGCGCACCCTGTCCCTGGACTCCTTCACCGCTATGTCACCTAGCCCTACTAGATCAAAACAAGGCAATCCATTAGACACATCCACTTCCACCCTGACAATACAACCCTCTAAGCCCTGCAATGCCGTGCTATGTACGATGGATAACACTACCGATACCTCACCTAAAAGCCATCCTTCACCAGTTCATGGCTGAATCAAAAGTTTCTTCCCCCATAGATTACCACAAATTCCTATGTTTTTCATCCCATTTGTCATATTTTTGTAATAAAAATTTAAAAAGCAGCTTGGTGGGCTAAATACCGCCACAACAGCACCAGAATTCTTGTGGCAGCTAAATCCGCTGCTGCCAAGCGATTTTCTCCCCAAACAGATATTTCCTTGGACATCACGTTGCCCCGTACATCTGCCCCCAACCAAAAGGTGTAATCCACAGAGCCATCCGGCTTGGGGTAAACAAGGCCTTCACTGATCAACAAACAAATATCACAGGATAAGATTTGCTTTAGTTTCAGAAGCATTTGCCTTTTTTGCTTTTCCTCAGTTTTGGCTAAGGAAAATGTCTCAAACCCCAAAGAGGAAAAGAATGGAGAAACCTGTGGACCCAGCAATACACTGCCAGCAAAAACTTCTTCCGCCCCTTTTGCTGTGGCCAGCAAACTACTGAGCCTTCCTCCGGTGAATCCTTCCCCAAGGCCTAACCGATACTTTTCTTGGAGCAAACGGGCCATCAACACCTGGGGCATGGTATCTTCATCTGTTCCGTAAACATGGGTGCCCACAATACTCCGAATTTGTTCTTCCATGCTGGCTATCATGTTATCCGCTAGACTGTCCTCCGCTGCTTTGGCCGTAATTCTCAGATGAACCTCCGACCGCTTGGCAGTGGGCGCCACTGTGGGATTTGGGCTTTTCAGCAAAACGCCCAAACATTCATCCAAATCCGCTTCCCCAATTCCGCAAACATGCAATACCTTTGACCGAATGATACTGTGATGAACCCCTAACTTTGTTTTCAACCTGGGAACTACCACGTCTTGTAACATTTTTTTAAACTCATGGGGCGGTCCTGGCAATAAAATATAGGTTTTCCCCTCCTGCTCCAACCAAATGCCTGGGGCTGTGCCCACAGGATTATCCAAAATTTCTCCTCCTGCGGGAACCAAAGCCTGTTTTTTATTTTTTTCTGATACACACAAGCCCCTTTGTACAAAAAATCGTTTTACCACTTCCATCCCCTGGGCGCTTGACTGTAGTTCTACTTGCAGAGCTTGGGCCAAAGCTTCTCTGCTCACATCATCTTCAGTGGGTCCCAAACCTCCCCCTACCACAATCAAATCAGCCCTTGTAGCAGCCTGCTTGATGGCCTCAGCACAACGTTGCAAATTATCTCCAGCTGTTACTTGGTAATATAAATCAATGCCCAAAAGCGCTAATGTTTGTTGCAAAATTTGGGAGTTGGTATTCAACGTTTGCCCTAAAATCAATTCTGTACCTGTAAACAATACTTCTGCAATCATGCCATTCCTCCATTCCAACCCCTAATCAAGTGCAAAGAAAGTCCATTTTATGCTTTGAGCTCCTCTTCCTTTTGGTGGCGTTTTTTTCGTTTTTGCTCCAAAGTATCCGGTAAGCCCAGAGATTCCAAAAACAAAACAATTTCTTTGCACAAATATTTATCTTCTTCTGTCAACACAGCAGAGGTCAATAAGTCCGGCCTCTGGAACAAGGTTTTCAATAACGATTGTTTTCGCCGCCACAGCCGAATCTGTTCGTGATGACCGTTTAACAATACCTCTGGCACAGCCAAAGAACAGCATTCCCTGGGCCTGGTATATTGGGGATACTCTAATAGACCTTCGCTAAAGGATTCTTCCTGGGTGGAAGTCTGCTCTCCCAAAACTCCGGGAATCAGGCGCACCACAGTATCCACCACCACCATGGCTGGCAATTCACCGCCAGTCAAGACATAATCACCAATGGATATCTCTTCATCCACCAAAGCATCCATCACCCGCTGGTCAATGCCTTCATAATGTCCGCACAGCAATAATAAGTGTTCTTCCTGGGCCATTTTTTCAGCCAATCTTTGGTTCCATTGCTTTCCCCCAGGACTAACGTATATCACTTTACTGGTCTCAGATGATTTACGGGCTTTGGCCCATTTTACAGCCCGTAAAATAGGTTCTGGCATCATGACCATTCCCGCTCCGCCTCCATAAGGCGTATCATCCACCATATTGTGTTTATTTCCAGCAAAATCCCGAATATTGATATAATCAATGGACACAAGGCCTTTCTCTTGGGCCCGTTTCATCATACTGACGTCAAAAGGACCAGCAAACATCTCGGGAAAAAGCGTTAAGATATCAATGTGCAACCAAACCAGCCCCTTGGAAACAAATTCCTTATTTTATACATATTTTATATATTATAAATTTTATCATGGCAATTTCCCTCATTTTGGTTATCCTTCTTCCTCCTCCAACAACACCACAACCATTTTTCCGCCCTGAATGTCCACTTGTTTCACCACATCTTTTAACGCTGGCACCAGCAATGGTTTGCCCTTTTCCCCGGCCACCACATATACGTCATTGGCGCCTGTTTGAATAATATCCTCCACAATGCCCAGATACACCCCCTGGGGGTCAAAGACCTTTAGCCCAATGATATCAAACACATAAAAACTATCCTCAGGCAAAGCCACCAATTGCTCTTTGGTAATTTGCAACAAGGCGCCCTTTAATTTTTCTGCTTCATTCATATCTGGCACTTCTTTGAATTGCACAATTACATACTGCTTGTGCAAACGGGCCCTTTCTATATGCATGTCCCTGCGCATTCCCTGGCTATACAGCGTCACTGCATCCATGGTTAAAAACCGTTTGGGGAAATCTGTTAGGGGGAAAATCCGCAACTCCCCTCGATGACCATGGGTATTGACAATTTTTCCGATGCTAATATATTGTTCCTCTGACATAAACCCCCTCCTTTAATCACCTTGACGTATCTCCACCACCACATCATCTTCAATCACAATTTTAACCCCCATGAGCTTAGACCAAGAATCCCCCACCTGCACCTTAACCGTGCTTTCCGCTTGTCCTTGGAGCACTTCCTGACCCATTGTCCAGTCTGCCACTTCTTTCAGTTTTTCCAGGAGCCTTTGTTTGGATTCCCTCTTGGTGTTTTGTTCCTTTTCCAAATGCTGTTTGGCCGCAGGAATCCCTTGGGGATTGCGCTTTTCCAATTCAACCAAAGCCCGGCGAAATTGAAATTCCAATTGCTGTATTTGGGCATCCATCATAGCAATGGCCTCCTGTATTTCAGCAGCCACTTGTTTTTTATATCCTTCCGTCACCCTGGTCAGAATTGATACAGGCCTTTTGATTATCACCTCTTGCACCCTCATCCCTCCAATCAATGGATAAACCAGAAAGGGAGCCCTATAGCCCCCTTAGTATCAAAATCCTTGTTATGCTCAAATCATTCCCCAGGAATGACCTTTTTTTCATTGTTTATACTGCCTTTGGCAGCCAATGGTGTTTTGATAAACACCATTGGAACTCCACTGTATTTGGCATTACATACTAGGATTTTTGCCTGTGTTTGCATCAAGTTTTACAAAATTTATACTATACAATCTCCATGGTTACTTTCTTCTTTTGTTTAATGGCAGCTGCTTTGACCACTGTGCGAATTGCTTTGGCAATGCGCCCTTGTTTTCCAATCACCTTACCCATATCTTCAGCAGCTACTTTCAATTCAATCAAGCAAGATTTTTCATTTTCAACCATAACAACCGAAACTTCTTCAGGTTTTTCTACCAATGCTTTGGCTAAAACCTCCACCACTTCTTTCATGGGTCAGATCCTCCCTTTAGGACTGATTGATCTCCGTGGTTTTTCCCAGTATGCCCGCTTTTTTAAACAAAGCCCGGGCAGTGTCAGTCAATTGAGCACCTTTTTGCAGCCAATCCGTAGCCTTGGTCTCATCAATCTTAATGACAACAGGCTCCTTTAGAGGATCATAATAACCGATTTCTTCAATAAACCGGCCATCCCGGGGGCATCTAGAATCAGCCACCACAATTCTGTAAAAAGGTTTCTTTTTTGCACCCATTCTTTTCAATCTGATTTTTACCATTATCTTTCATCTCCTTAGCTCTCTATTCCTTCTTCACAAAAACAATAGCCTTTCTTCTATCCGCAAATTTTTTGGTGATACAAAATTACGGTTATGATTTGATGGATATTGTTTAAAAAAGGTCTTTTTTACCCATACCCAACAGTGAGTTAATGCCCATTTTACCAGCCTTTTTGGGGCTTTTTTCTATATCCATGAATTGTTTGACCATTTTTTTTGTTTGCTCAAATTGTTTTAGCAATCTATTTACCTCTTGTACAGAAGTTCCACTGCCCTTGGCAATACGCTTTTTACGGCTACCGCTAATCTCATGAGAATGGGCCCTTTCCCATGGGGTCATGGACTTGACAATGGCCTCCACATACACCAATTCCTTTTCATCAATTTCCCCAAGGTCCTTTAATTTTTTGCTATTCCCCAGACCAGGAATCATGCTGATCAATTGGCTTAAAGAGCCCATTTTTTTCACTTCTTGCACTTGTTGTAAAAAATCTTCCAACGTAAAATTGGCTTGCTTTATTTTTTGATTTAGCTGTTCCACCCGTTCAGCATCAAAATTTTCCTGGGCCTTTTCAATGAGGGTCATCACATCCCCCATGCCCAAAATTCTATCTGCCATACGGTCGGGATGAAAAGCTTCCAAGGCATCCAGCTTTTCCCCCATGCCCACAAATTTAATGGGACAACCTGTCACTGCCTTGATGGATAGGGCTGCTCCTCCCCGGGTATCACCATCCAACTTGGTTAGCACCACACCATCCAAACCCAAGCGCTGGTTAAAGGATTCCGCCACATTGACTGCCACTTGCCCAGTCATGGCATCCACCACCAACAATATTTCATGGGGCTTTACCGTGGCTTTGATGGCAGCCAATTCTTCCATCAAGGCTTCATCCACATGCAAACGACCGGCTGTATCAATGATCACCACATCCCGGCTATTGCCAATGGCATTTTCCACAGCTGCTTTGGCAATATCCACTGGATTGCTTTTATCTCCCATGGAAAATACGGGAATTTGCAACTGTTCACCCAAAACTTGCAATTGTTTGATGGCTGCAGGGCGATATATATCTGCTGCCGCCAACAAAGGCCTTTTCCCATTTTTTCGTAACATGGCAGCCAATTTGGCTGAACTGGTGGTTTTCCCACCCCCTTGCAACCCCACCATCATCACCACAGTGGGTGGTTTAGAAGCAATGTTAATTTTACTTTGTACCCCACCCATCAATTGAGCCAATTCTTCATGTACAATTTTTACCACTTGTTGACCAGGGGTTAGGCTGTTCAAAATATCGGAACCTACAGCTCTTTCTTTTACCCGCTGTTGAAAGCTTTTTACCACTTTAAAATTCACGTCAGCATCCAAAAGAGCTCGACGCACTTCTTTTAAAGCTTCATCCACATCATCTTCTGTTAATCGGCCCTTTCCTTTTAACTTACGAAAGGTCTCCTGCAGCTTTTCCGCCAATCCTGAAAAGACCATATGGGCAACACTCCCTTTCATTTTGATCTCATCATCACATGGCTTATCTCAAATTTATGCCTCTTCCCGCTGTCGCAATTGGACCAAAATATCCTGTATTTTCATCATTTTTTCCGATTCATCACTTTCAAACAACCACAGGGCTTTATCCAATAGCGCCTGATTTTCCAAATGTTTGGCCACTAATCCTAACTTTTCCTCATACCCTTTTAGGGCCTTGACGGAACGTTTCAAAATATCATATACAGCCTGCCGGCTGATTCCCACTTGTTCAGCCACTTCTGCCAAAGAAAGATCATGGGCATAATATAACTCAATAAAACGCCTTTGCTTGTCCGTGAGTAATGGACCATAAAAATCATACAACAAATTGATAACATCAAATTTTTCCACCTGTATTCCTCCGGACATAAAGCTTTTCCCACAATGATTTTGGCCATAATACCCAAACATTGTAATGCATCAAAGGAATATCTGTCAAGTAAAAATCCATGACACACAAATTTTGGTATTTCCTCCTAAAACCATGGCAACAATATTATCACTTTTAAAGGGTTTATGATACAATGAAATCGTACTATGTTGGACAATAAATCCAGTAATTTAAAAGAGCCTGAAAAGCCTGTCATCATCCAAAAGCAAGATTTCAATACATGTCATTTATCCGAAAGGTTGATAACAATGAAAAACAAAACTGATTTGCAAAAATCGTCAACCACTCTGCCAAACACATTTCTCCCTTTGGGTGATGCCATCCAATTGAGCCGAGAACATGTGAAACAATACTATAAAAATCATGTCAATCCAAGTCTAGTCTCCATGATGGAAATCTTGGATTTTAACAAAAAATTTGTTCGTGCCCTGGACACCAAGATTTGGGATGAAAAAGGCAATGAATATTTGGATTTCTTAGGGGCTTACGGGGCCATGAGTTTGGGACACAATCATCCCAAACTATTGGCTGCCTTGGAAACAATCAGGGAAATGCCCAATCTTTTGCAAGCCAGTTTGGGTACTTTGGCCGCTGCTTTGGGACACAATCTTTCCTTATTAACTCCAGGCACTTTGAATAAATCCTTTTTCTGCAACAGTGGGGCTGAAGCAGTGGAAGGAGCTTTAAAACTAGCCCGCATTGCAACGGGGAAAAAAACCTTTTTGTATTGTGAAAATTCCTTTCATGGAAAATCCTTTGGGGCACTCTCAGTAACAGGGAGGGAAAAATACCAAGAGCAATTCCGCCCCTTATTGGGTAACTGCAAAGCTGTTCCCTATGGAGACATAGAAGCTTTGGCCCAAGCATTTCAAAGCGCTCCCCCGGTGGCTGCCTTTATTGTAGAACCAATCCAAGGAGAAGGCGGTATCATTCTTCCCCCACCAGGCTATTTAGCCAAAGCCACCAAACTATGCCAAGAAAAGGGCGCTCTATTGATTATGGATGAAATCCAAACAGGCTTGGGGAGAACCGGCAGTTTATTCGCTTGCCAACAGGAACAAGTGGTCCCTGACATCATGTGCCTGGCAAAATCCTTAGGCGGAGGTATTATGCCCATAGGGGCCTATGTGACCACGGATGAAATTTGGCATAAAGCATATGGCAGCTGGGACAAGGCCCTGTTGCACACCTCCACCTTTGGGGGCAATACCTGGGCTTGTGCTGCTGCCGTCACCACCCTAGAAATCCTTTGCCAGGAAGATTTGGCTGGACAAGCAGCGGAAAAGGGAGCTTATTTCCTCAAGGCCTTGCAACAACTTCAGGAAAAATACCCCTTAATCAAAGAAGTACGGGGACGGGGTTTAATGATAGGCCTTGAATTCAGCCAACCCAACATGACTTTCCGCAAGCTTACCATGGGGGTAGCGGATAAATTATCCCAAGAATATTTAGGTTCTTTGGTGGTGGGCAAGCTTCTAAATGACTACAACATTATCACAGCATACACCTTGAACAATCCCAATGTGATTCGCTTGGAGCCCCCCCTTACGGTTACCAAAGAACAAATAGACCAAAGCATCACGGCTTTAGAAGCAATCCTCCAAAAAAACAAAGGCATATGGGGCATGGCTGCCTCGGGAGCCAAAACCTTTGTCAAATCATGGTTTAAAAAATAAAAAAACCAAGGGTTTGGGGAAAGGATTTAACAGTTTTTCCCCAAACCCTTGGCTAAATCATAGGAACATTGATTCTAAACAATTAGCTGTATAGAGCTTTCTTTTCCTCCGGTGTATAGAGGGATTGTTCTGCCCCTTTATCCCGCAAAATAGCAAACAATTCTGCATATACTGTTTCATAATAGGGAAGGACAAACAAAGTACCCACGCCTAAACACAAAGCCCCCAAAAGGAACCAGCCCAAAAAAGATAAATCTAAAATAAACATATTCATCTTTTCTCCCGAGGTCATCTGTCTGCTCAAGGCAATGGCCCTCTTGGCCCCAATATGGGGATATTTGGCTAGTAGATAAGGGACCATTCTATAGGAATAGCACTTTACAATTCCCGGAATAATAAACAACAATGTCCATAGCAGCAAATAAAGCCATCTTAAGGCCATTGTTTGCACAGCTTTTAGGTATCCATGATTAAAAAATGAAAATAAATCAACAAATGAATAATGGGCATCATGGCCTTGTACAAAATACTTGCTTTTACCAGCAAGAATCGGTTGTCCTACAAAAAAATAATACGCAATCCCTATGACAGATAAAAATGCCAAAAATACCATAAAAAAGCCATACAAAAATGCCAGCTGGGGATCTGTGGACAAATAATAACTATCTACATTCCAATCCCTATTGCCAGATAAAGAAACGCAACCATAATAAAAAAAGCCTCCTCCTAAAATGCTGGCAACCAACGTGGCGGCAAAGGAAAGCCAATAGCTTTTGGCTAATTTTTTTTTCGCCCTTTCCTTTAATTCCGTCCTAAGCCACATATCGTTCCCTCCTTTTTGATTTGCTCCCTATTCCAATGGAATTAGCACAAAATACCTTGCTATCACCTCCTTATTTTAGCATTAGTCAATTGAACCATCCCGTCAACCTCTAAGGAGTATCAAAACTACTAGAGGAAACATATACAAAATCCTTGTTTTACTGCTTGATTATATTCCTACACTACTTTTTGTTGAACTTTTATGGTTTCCTTCATGTAACCATACCCCTTATACAAAAACATATGTTTGTTCCTCTATGATTGAAGCTATTATCATACATATGATTTCTATTTGCATCCTCAATACTCTTTTAAATACACTAGCTAAAAAAACAGCATAAGCAATGTATTTTGCCTATGCTGTATCCTGCGCTTCAATTATCATGTTCTGGGTTTTTCCCTAGCATTACTTTACCACAATGTTGACCAGTTTCCCTGGTACAGCAATTACTTTGAGCACTTGCTTTTCCGCCAACATGCTTTGTACCTTGGGTTGAGCCAATACCAATTCCTTCATGGCATCCCCCTCTATATTGGCAGGTACCAGCATTCTTTCCTTTACTTTACCATTCAATTGAACCACAATGGTGACTTCCTCTTCCACCACAGCCTCTGGGTCATAAACCAACCAACTTTGTTGATGAATGGTATCTTGATGACCAATACAATGCCAAAGTTCTTCTGTCATATGCGGGGCAAAGGGAGCCAATAAAATCAAAAGACTTTCCACTGCCTCCCGCAGCACTGCAGCATTGCGATCGCTTTCAGGCGCTTCTTTATAGCGATATAAACCATTGACCAATTCCATGATAGCGCTTACTGCGGTATTAAAATTAAAGCGATGGCCCACATCTTCTGTCACTTTTTTTATGGTAACATGGGTCAAGCGACGCATTTCCCGATCCAAACCAACTATATTTTCCAAGGACAAATCCTTGGCTTGGGACAATTCTTCTTCTACAGAAGCCACCAAACGCCAAACCCGGTGCAAAAAGCGATAACACCCTTCTACCCCTTGATCGCTCCATTCCAAATCCCTTTCCGGAGGAGCGGCAAATAAAATAAACATCCGAGCCGTATCCGCCCCATAGGCAGCAATGATTTCTTCCGGGCTCACCACATTCCCCTTGGATTTGGACATTTTGGAACCATCTTTTAACACCATGCCCTGGGTGAGCAAATTTTGAAAAGGCTCTTGATTGGACACCAAACCAATGTCATATAAAAATTTCGTAAAAAAGCGGGAATACAACAAATGCAAAATCGCATGTTCCACGCCCCCAATATATTGATCCACAGGCAACCAATGCTGCACAGCCTGCTGGCTCCAGGGTTCCTGGTCGTTTCTGGGACTGGTATAGCGATAATAATAAAAGGAAGAACACATGAATGTATCCATGGTATCAGTTTCCCGCCTGGCGTTCTGTCCGCAAGAAGGACAAGGAACCTGGACAAAACTGGGGCTATCAGCCAGGGGAGAACGACCGGTAGGCTTAAATTCCACATCTTTAGGCAATAACACTGGCAAATCTTCCTCTGGCACCGGAACAACCCCGCAATGATCACAATAGATAATGGGAATGGGAGCACCCCAGTAGCGCTGCCGGGAAATCAGCCAATCCCGCAACCGATAGTGCACCTTTCCTTCTCCTAACCCCTTATCTTCCAAATGGCGAATAATAGCATGTAGGCCTTTTTGATTGGTCATACCGTCAAAGGGACCTGAATTTACCATCTTGCCCTGTCCTACAAAGGCCTCTTGCATTGTGGCAGGATCCAAAACTTGACCTTCGGGTTGAATGACCACCTGTATGGGCAAATCATATTTTTGGGCAAACGCAAAGTCCCTTTGGTCATGGGCAGGAACCCCCATCACTGCTCCGGTACCATATTCCAACAAAACATAATTGGCCACCAAAATGGGGATCTGTTTGCCATTCAAAGGATTGATACAATAGGCTCCGGTAAAATAACCGATTTTCTCTGTATCCGTTGACGTACGGGCAATTTCATTCAAATTCCTCATTTGCGCCACAAAATCTCGAATCTCTTGGGCTTGGGGTTTGTCGGCAATCAATCTTTCCAATAAAGGATGCTCTGGAGCCAAAACCATATAACTTACCCCGTAAATGGTATCCGGACGGGTGGTAAACACAGTAAATTTCTCTTCCATCCCGGCAATGGGGAAATGAATTTCCGCCCCTTCGCTGCGACCAATCCAATTTTCCTGCATGATTTTAACCTTATCCGGCCAGCCCTGGAGCAAGGAAATATCCTCCAATAAGCGATCCGCATATTGGGTAATGCGGAAAAACCATTGTTCCAGCTCTCGTTTTTCCACTTCTGTTTTACAACGCTCACAGGCTCCCTCTTTGACCTGTTCATTGGCCAATACTGTGGCACAAGAAGGGCACCAATTCACGGCAGCTTTCTTCTTATACGCCAAACCATGTTTGTATAACTGTAAAAACAACCATTGGGTCCATTGATAGTACCCAGGATGGCAAGTGGCAATCTCCCGCTCCCAATCATAACTAATCCCCAATTGTTTGAGCTGATCCCTCATGGTATTGATATTTGAAAAAGTCCAGTCTGCCGGATGCATATTCCCATGCAAAATAGCAGCATTTTCTGCAGGCAAACCAAAGGCATCCCATCCCATGGGATGCAATACATCATATCCCTGCATGGTTTTATAACGGGCCAACACATCTCCTATGGAATAATTGCGCACATGTCCCATGTGCAATTTGCCCGAAGGATAAGGAAACATCTCCAAACAATAGAATTTAGGCTTCTGTCCATCATCCGGCACAGCATACAGTCTTTCTTTATCCCAGCGTTTTTGCCATTTCTCCTCAATTTCTTTAAAATCGTAACGCTCTTTCAATGCTTGCTTCCTCCTAGCCAGCAGCAAGGCCTAAAACCGCCCAGCTTCCTAATTTTTCCATGATTCTATCCTTTTCGCTTTTGACAAAAAACAGCAGTAAGCTATTTTATTTACCATTTCAAAACATGTGAAAAGCAAACATGCCCGCATAAAGCGGGCATAACATGAATATTTGTATTTGCTTAAACCTCCTGGAACCTAAAAAACTGAAATACCACCTGCCCCAAAGGAAACGCCCGAGTCCCTTTGGCCATTACGTCTTCTTTTGCCTATCAATTATCCCATGTTCATTCCAAAAAAATATCCTGCATGCGAGATTTTACCATAAACCCGCATATTCAACAAGCAACTGGGGCTGAAAAAGATTAAGCTGTTTCTACACTGGCAGCTTTTTGTAAATTCAAATCAGCAATGGCTTGCTCCCGCAACTTGAATTTTTGTATCTTCCCACTGGCAGTGGTGGGGTATTCCTTCACAAAAGCAATATACCGGGGAATTTTATAGCGGGCGATTTTATTGACGCAAAATTCTTTGATTTCTTCCTCTGTAGCATAGTCTCCATCATGTAAGCAAATAAAGGCCATGGCTTCTTCCCCATACTTTTCACTGGGCACGCCAATGACTTGCACATCCTTTACTTTGGGGTGAGTATAAAGAAATTCCTCAATCTCCCGGGGATAAATATTTTCCCCCCCACGAATAATCATATCTTTGATACGACCAGTAATCTTTAGATACCCGTCTTCATCCATAATGCCCAAATCACCGGTATGCAGCCAATTTTCACTATCCACTGCCGCATGGGTTGCCTCTGGCATTTTATAATAGCCCTTCATCACATTATATCCCCGGGCGCAAATCTCTCCCTGTACGCCAGAAGGCACAATTTCCCCGGTTTCTGGATCCACGATTTTCACTTCCACCCCTGGCAAGGCCCGTCCTACGGTGGATACCCTGCGTTCAATGGATTCTGTGGTCCGGGTCATGGTGATGCCAGGGGCTGACTCGGTTTGGCCGTACGTAATGACAATTTCCTTCATACCCATGCGCTCCACCACTTGTTTCATTACATCAATGGGGCAAGGGGAACCAGCCATAATCCCTGTGCGCAAATGGGAAACATCATACTCTTGTTCTTTTAAAATTTGCAATTCCGTAATAAACATGGTGGGCACTCCGTGCACAGCAGTACAACGCTCCGCTTCAATGGTTTCCAAAACCTTTACAGGGTTAAAAGCTTCCAAAGGCACCATGGTAGCCCCAGAGGACACACAAGCCAAAGTAGCCAACACGCAACCAAAACAATGGAACATGGGCACAGGAATACACAAGCGATCTTGGGGGGTAAAATTCATGCAATCAGCCACACAATAGGCATTGCCCACCAAATTGATATGGGTCAGCATAACCCCCTTGGGAAAACCTGTGGTACCTGAAGTATATTGCATGTTTACCACATCATCAGGATTTAAAACAGCTTCCCGGGCCAACAGTTCTTGATCTGAAATAACAGCCCCTGCCTCCAATACATCGTTCCAAGTATACATGCCTGGATACCGTTCATTGCCTAAGAAGATGACATTCTTTAACATTGGCAATTTCTTCGAATTCAAACGACCTGGCTGACATTCCCGTAATTCCGGACAAAGCTGATAGATCATATCCACATAATTCGCGTCCTTGGTTCCTTGAATCAACATCAATGTGGTGCTATCAGATTGTTTAAGCAGATATTCTAATTCAAACAATTTATAATTGGTATTCACCGTGACCATCACAGCACCCATACGACAGCTCCCAAATTGGGTAATCACCCACTGGGGTACATTGGTGGCCCACATGGCAATATGTTCTCCCCGATTCACCCCCAAGGCCATCAAGCCCTTGGCCAATCGCACACATTCCTCTTTGAATTCCCGGTATGTATACCGCACACCAGCCTCTCGGTGCACCAATGCTTCTGTATCAGGATACTGATTAACAGTTTTATCCATCATTTGGCCAATGGTGATTTCATAATCAAATTTCATTCCATAATCTCCCCTTTGTATCTAACTAAATATTCATCAAGAAAAATAACTATAATGATTATCTTCTCTTTCAAATCTGAAAAGGATTGGCAAAGGATTTAAGCCCATATACAACAAAAAACCCGTCCCCCCTAAGGGACGAGTTGTTTTTACCCGCGGTACCACCCTCGTTGATTTGGCACTTCATAAGAAGAATCCTCTTCCTTCTTTCTTCCAAATCCACTTGTGTATCTCTTTAACGGCCTTCACCGAACCGGTGTACTTGCTTTCCCCCGGTTGACTCCAGGGCGAGTTCATCAACCTTGTTTACCACCTTGCACCCCCGGCGGCTCTCTGAAAAACAAGCCCCTGATTACTACTCCCTGTCAATGTCTTTTCTATATCACTTTTTATATCAAATGAATGTTGCCAAGCAATATCCCCATCACCAAACATCAGGCCCTTATCTTTTTGGGGAATGGTTTCATATTATGCCTCATTATAAATACTTTAGAATGCCTTGTCAATGTTATTTCCACCATTGTCTATGGTTTTATTGACCAACAAAGCATCTCCCCATAAACGCTCTAAATGATAAAAATGTCTTTCCTCATCCTGGAAAACATGAACCACCACATCGCCATAATCCAAAAGAACCCATCGTCCTTCCTTAAAACCTTCTTTGCGAGGCGTTATCCCTTCATTTTTGGCCAAAGTATCCATGATACCTTGGGCGATGGATTGAACATGAATGGAAGATCGTCCGCTACAAATGATGAAATAGTCCGCAATGGTAGATATTGATCGAATGTCCAAGGTCACGATATCAAATGCCTTTTTATCTTCAGCAAGTTGTACTACCCGGTCTGCCAGGATTTGTGGATTCAACGAAAGCCTCTCCTCCTTCATGATTTGACTTGTATGATATTTTCATCCAAGATCCTTTGTTTTCGTTTCTATATTAAGTTCTATTCGTGAATCTTAAGCAATTCCCTGCTTTGGCTTACGCATTGATTCCAAGCTGCCACCATATCAGGATGAAGAGGCGCTTGGTTTTGGAGCAAATAAACCAAAGAATGCTGCAAACAGGCACGCATTCCTTGATCCACCCCTTGCTTTGCTGCTTCCCGCAGTTGCTCCACCCCAGGATATATTCTTGAAGATTCAAGCTTATCAGCCAAAAAAACAATTTTCTCCAACAGTCCCATCAAAGGAGATCCTGTTGTATGTACAGCCACTGCCCGCAATAATTCCTGGTCTTTTATGTCAAAATATTTTTGACATAAAAGAGCTCCCACTGGGCCGTGAAGCAACATGGGAATTTCCTGTTCCAATGGCCCCACAGGCAATTGATTTTCCCGGGCCATTTCCAGCAAGCTTTTTGCTTTCATGTCCCTGGCACAATCATGCACCAACCCAGCCAGGGCAGCCTTTTGGGCATCAGCTCCATACAGTGTTGCCAACTCCCGGGCCATTGCACTAACATGCAAACTATGTTGCAGTCTTTTCTCTGCGATTATTGTTTGTAATGCATTGTATATCTCTTGATTTGTCAATCACAATCCCTCAATTAATAAGCGTTATTGCTTTTATTATAATAGAATGTCTGTCCAAAAGGCAAGCAAGCTTCTATGCCCCCTAAATTCGGATTCTATCTTATTTTTGTAACCCTAGGTTTTGAAAATCAATCTCTTGGCAAAATAAAACCTCCTTCAAAAATCATGAAGAAGGTTGTTTTGATAAGGGCAGACATGTGGTTTGCCCTTATCCTTACTTGCTGGTATCATGTTTCAATCAGGTTTTGCATAGAAAAATATGCAAAAATCAGGATAACCAAAAATTATAAAAAGTCCTCAAGGGCATCCACATCTGTCCTTGGGGCATATAAACCTATGGTATGGTTTCCATATGGATACCCGCCTGCCTATGTATGATACCATCCATGCTACATGAATCAAAATCCCATTTTACATGGCAAAAACAAGCTTTATTCCTCATCCCCACGTTGTTTCGCCTCATTGACTGTAATGGCCCTGCCATTTAAATCCGCTCCATTGAGGGTTTCAATCATTTTCTCAGCATCTTCATCCGCCACTTCAACAAATCCAAATCCTCTGGATCGCCCGGTTTCTCTATCCGTAATGACTCTGCTGCTGATGACTTCACCATGTCTTGCAAAAAAATCCTGTAAATCTTCAGCTTTGGTGGCCCAAGGCAAATTACCCACATAAAGGGTACGCATCACACATTTCACCTCTTTCATACTGTTCCATTCCGTTGTATTATTTGCAAAACATCATTGCCTATACCAAGAATCCCATACAAAGTTTTTACCAATTTGGTACATCCTATCAGTATTCTTTCATAAATAATTTCTTTGCCTTCTACCATTTTATCCCAACATTTCCAGCAATTTGTCCATCCAATGTTGGCAACATGGATGTTTTTAAAAATAGTTTTAAAAAATTTTTCTTCAAGCTGAAATATTTAGGATTCATCCCCGTCTAAACCATTAGAGTCAACGGAGGAGAGATACAGCCATGGCAGAGGTAAGCGATGAACTTCTGGTATATAAAACAACAAATGGTGATATAGATGCCTTCGGCCAGCTGGTTAGCCGCTACCAAC